>JAHFUH010000601.1 GCA_023265215.1 Acidobacteriota bacterium | reverse complement strand
GGCGATGGGATGATCACAAGCTCCTCTCCTTCGAATGCCGGCCGGTCGCCCCGGCGGCCGTACAACGGGCTGCCGCTCAGGCTGAGTGCATTCGTCAACACTGCTCCGCTGGAGGCGCCGGATATCGAAGAGAGCAATTCATCCACTGCAATGGAAAACACCACCGGTCCGCATATGAAGTAGGGCGGATAACTCCCCTTCAGGTACGGGATCAGCATCGGACGGGACTGCGGTGCCGGCAGCTGAATAGCCATTTCACGGCCCGCCCGCACGAGGGTCAGAGGGACCTTTCCGTCTTTGGCAATTTTTTGGACAATGTAGGTAAACCCGATTTTTTGATTGTCGCCAATCATGATATTGCCCTGGTTATCCACCGGGACGTCTCCTATTTTTATGACAACGTCCCATTGCTTGAGCGGGTAGTTGGAATCGGCCCGGAAAGGATCGTGCACCACAATGCCTTCAATCGATTTGTCCAGCTTGAGAAAGGCGCGCAGTGCCGGGTTTTCCAAGGTTTGAAAGCCGTCGTATATGGCAGGTTTGCCGTCGTAATGGCCGTCGGCAACATCTTTGAGGAAAAGATCTATTTCCTCGCATGGAATTAAGTAGCCGATATTTTGCGTGTTGGCGAGAACGCTGAACGCAATTCCAACCATTTTGTCGTCCACGATGGCGGGACCGCCGCTATTTCCAGGGTTGATTGCTGCGTCGATCTGCACGCGCAGCCCGGTGGCAGAGTAATGATATGCGGCGAAATCGATGCGGGAAACAATTCCCTTGGTAATCGACAGATTGTTGCCGCCGGTTGGAAAACCGTAGACCATTACCGAGTCTTTGATTTTGGGCAGGACGTCGGTGCGTCGGAGTGGCCCATGTGAATTGAAGAATGACTCTTCGTTCACCTTGAGTATGGCAAGATCAATGCCCGGTGCTATGGATTCGACTGTAGCAGATATCTTGTCGCCCGATTGGCTTCCCTGAATCTGAATTTGAGCAGCATAGAGCACCACGTGGGCATTGGTGAGGATTCGCCGTCCCTCGATGACGACGCCGCTGCCGGTCACTTCCCGGCCGGACTGCTTCGTCCAGGGCTTTGTCAAATCAGGAGCGCGGATGGTGGCGAACACCCTAACGACGGAGTTCTCAATCTCGCGCCCCCCCGCGTCGGCACTGACTGTACCGCTGTCAGTGCTTTTATCCTGGGAGATGGAGGAATAGGACATTGCCTGTGAAATCGGTGCGAGCGCGAACGCCGGCAAACCTGCAATCGCAATCACAAAGAACACCAGTTTGATGATGCCATTTCTCATTTCGAATCCCTCGCCCAATAATCCTATCCTGTGATTTTGATTTCGCGAGTCTAGCACGGCCGCCTCGGAACTGTATGGGATTTCAAAGCGGGATACAGCTTTTGTTCGTCACGACAAGCGCCGGCTTCCTGAAGTTGCGCGGGTTGTTGCGAAAGTATACTGAGTTCATATGAAGACGACATTGCATGCTTTGGAGTCCCAATTTCAGAACATCCAATCGAATTTCTTAAACTATAAATCTATCTGAAGGGGGTGCGTCTATTCGGCCGGAGAAAGCTTCCCGCTTGAATCAGGAGGCTCAGAGCGATTGACCGGAGAATTAACAAAGGCTTCACATTTTAGGAGGGACTTCACACCCAAGTAAGTATAAAGCTTCTTCCAATTGCCTGCTAACCAGATCCGCCACCAGCAAAAGATTCTGTTTCCGGCGTTTGTCCGTTTCCGACAGTATGTGATGCCTGTGATAAAAAAGGTTGAACTTTTGCGCCAGGGAGAATGCGTATTTGCATAACTGCCCGAGTTCCAGCGACTGGGCGATCTGCCTCACTATTTCGGGCAATCTCGCTGCCAGGTAGACGATCTCCCATATTTCATCGTTGCCGGTCAGGAATTCCCCTAAATCCGGATAAGAATCAGAAGCCTTCGGGCAATCTTCCCCGGATTCGAGGAGCTTTCGGAATATATTTTTTGCCCGGACCACCGCATATTGAACGTATAAGCCCGTTTCACCGTCGAGATTGAGGGCCTCTTTAAAATCAAAAGCGATGATTGTGTTCCGTGCGAAACGCAAAAGAAAGTAACGGAGTGCGCCTACCGCAACTATACGGGCGATTTTCTCGGACTCCTCTTCTGGTAGTTCATGACGGGCCCGGATTTCCGTTAATACTTTTTGAACCAAGGCATCCAAAAGGTCATCAGCTTTAACGCCGAGGCCTTTTCGCCCGGATACCTCGACAAAAGGGCGCTTCCGGTCCTGTTCCGAGAGCGGGAATCCGAGTTCCTCGCAACAGGCTGGAGTTAAGGCTACCATTTCATAGGAAAAGTGAACGGAATTGGCGGCCTCCTTTTCAAACCCAAGCGCCTTCAGCCCTTGAACAACAATATTTTGCAGGTAAGCCTGACGGCTGTCGATTACGTTGTAAACTCTGTCTGCATGCCCGAAGGCCGGCGGTTGTGTTGATTCGGGATCTTTTTCCCTGGCCGTGATCCAAAGCGGATGGTCGTTTCCGGTTTCGAAAAGTGCGTAATTGAAATCCAGCCCGAGCAAGCCGAATTTCCAAAGCTGATATGCAATGTCCTTCCCGACATATGTCACGGTTCCGTCCGACCGGACAATGATTTTTTCATCATCCTCGGCTTCTTCTCTCGGAACTGCGGAACCCGCCTGCTCTGCGGTATTCATAACCCAGCACCCGCGGTTTTTTCCTTCTTCGACGAAGTAAATTGACCGGCGTTCCTTGAGCAGTTGGTAAGCTTTTTCCCAGAATCGGAGGTGCAGTATTTCGCTTTCGCGCGGAAGAAGATCGTATTGGACGTTGATGCGTGCCATGGTCTTCAGGTGAGCCTTGGCAATGCGCATGGCTACGTGCTCGGCAACTTCCGCCGTAGAATTGTCCCCTTTTTCTATAGCCTGAAGCGTGAGGCTTCGCAGTTTCCGGTTCTCCTCGGATTTCTGGTAGAAATCCGCTACGCGTGCGTAAACATCCCAGCAATAATAATCGAATTTGCCTTTAACCCCGGCCAGATCATCGACTGTCTTGTTTTCCATCCTTTCGAGGCCAACAACAACATCCGCCACCTGGACTCCCGTGTTGTCGAGATAGTTCTGGACCTCTACCTGGTGCCCCAGGAATCGAAGACACCGGACGAAGGAATCGCCCAGCGTTGCATTGCGCAAATGCCCGATATGAGCTGCCTTGTTGGGATTGATATTGGTATGTTCGACGATGATTTTTCCTGCCTGGTCCGGTTCGGAAATACGGCCGAATTGCTGCCGTTCGATGCTTTGTGCCAACTCCAGCGTAAACGCGCCCCTGTCGAGATGGAAATTCAAATAACCGCCGGCCACATCCACCTTCCATATCCCGGGCATGGCGCCCGCGTCCGATGCAAGCTCGCCGGCAATTACAGCAGGTGGACGTTTGACCTTTCTGGCGAGGTCAAAAGCGACCGGAAGCGCTAACTCCCCCATCTCGATTTTCGGTGGAATTGTGAAATTCAAAGTCTCATAGTGGACGCCGTACCGGTCCGCTATTTTTTGAATGAGATTTTTCTCAAGTTCCCTTGTAATCGCAATCAGCATATGTCGTTCCAGACTCAGGGGAAAACCATACTCTATTGATGCGGTTCAATCAAGCTGTCCGGTCCCCTTGCGTAGACGTGGTTATTGACGTGCACATGCGCGTGGGCGTCGTCGG
>JAHFUH010000122.1 GCA_023265215.1 Acidobacteriota bacterium | reverse complement strand
ATGACTTCAAATCATGACCTCCAAATCCAATTTTGATCATGATCCGAGGAATCAACAGTACCGGTACAGGATCCTGTGCCCCGCTGATAGTTGCATAAAACACAACGACAGCGATGCCTTAGAAGATCGTCCATGCAGTGCCGCCTCCCCTATTTTGCGCCTGAAAATTTGGAAAATATCAGGGGGGGGTTGACACGTGGGGCGTAAGATATATTTATGACCAATGAAATTGACGCATTTAGACTTGACAAAGATCCAGAGCTCAAGCCGCTTTTGGGCAAAGGTGCCTCCTTGATTGCTTGTTTATGCTTTGCGCACTGGATACGTGGCTATGAGCCGTCCGATATCGGCCCCTTTTTTGAGCTCAGTGTAGACGAGGCTGAATCCAATATTGCTCTTGTAAAGCAACTATTGCCGCACGAGGTTTTGTCATCGCAAATCCAAATTCGAGATGAAATTAAAGCAATTCAGGCTCAAACGGAAGAAAGAGGGCGAGGATGGTCGAAAGATGCAGCATCGTCCGCCAAAGAACTCATCGATCAAGGCCGGAATCCGGGTCATATTCTAAAAAAACTCCACGAGGAAATCAGCTCAGATATTCCTGTCCAGGTTGTAGAGCTACTCAAAGAGAATAAGCACGCTGCCATAAATAATAATGAAGTAGATCTTGCCGTTAGAGACAGCGAGCTTATCGCGGAGATGCGTGCAAAGGATAAGCAGCCGGTCAAATCGATCATGACGGGAAAGCAATGCAAACGAAGTAACTCTAAGCCCGACTTCCCCGGAACAAACATACCGATCGAAAAGGCCCCAGAAGCAAAAAGGAAGGGCAATTGCGCAGAAAAGCGGATCACATTCCGGCTGGACGATACACTCTACCAAAAGATACAAATCCACTGCCACGAGATCGGTATTGATCTCAGCGCCCTCATCAGAACCGCCATTGTCCAACACATGGGGGGCGAGTCGGCGTCAAAGGAAATCACGGATGTGAAAATACCCGCTGAGGCGCTCGCTCGCACAGCGCAATATCAGGTGGCGGGAAGCGATCTGAAAGAGAACCTGCGCGAGAGTTTCCTGCAAATCCTCGCTATGGCCTATGTTACCACCCAGCGATGGCATCGAACCCCTTGGGTGAAACAGCTTTACCAAGCTCTTCTTCCCCTTCAACAATACCTGGAGACTGATTGTGTCCGACAAGACTGAAAAAGGATCCAATTGGGGTAATTTGTCCCAACATCGGCACCCCGAGAGACACAGGGGCGAAAAATTTTCTGTCTACCCTGCCAAGAAACCACTTGTGGAAGAATCACCTTTTGTCAACACGCGGGATGTTCAGCGAATTCATGGTCGCGATAAAATGTTGCGTGCCGCCGATGAAGGCAGGGCATTACCGGTAAGAATAGGGTGCGATTCTTTTCAAGTCTTTTTTACATGGGAAGTCCACAAGCTGCCTGGACGGGGCAATCGCTGGTCTGAGATAGGACAAGGCAATTGCAGAATTTATCTTGTTTGTCTTTCCTGTCATCGAAGAGTACGTGCGCTATATAGGAATCCACGGCAGAATGCGCCGAGCATGCCAGCTCTCGGATGCCGGCGCTGCCTCCGGCTTATTTATGCATGCGAGAATTCCGGGAAAACCTTATGGTGGAAAAATATCGTTCGGCCTCTTCGTCGGCTCTATCGCAAGCATGAGAGGCTGCTCACCCTGAAGCGGACCCCCAGAAATGCCGAAGCACTCCGCCGAATCGAAGAATTAATACTTATCTATACCAAGAGGGCGGAACCAAAACGTAAGAACCGGATGTCCACCGGAGTTAAACGACCATATAAAGATGTGCGGCTGGTTTTGGGCCTCGCATAAGTGCTTTACCACTGGTTTTGCTCGATTGCTAAACGCCTTCCGGCACCGCTTTTCCTTTAAAATGAACGTAATAGATTGCCGATAACACTATCGGTGTCTTTATTGCCTATGAACACAAACAATTCATCGGAATCTTCACTAATTATTGAAGCCCAAGAGCTCTTTCGAGCCAAAGTTAACTGGTTTGTTGATGATAATAGGAGATGGCAGCTTACCGTGCTTTTAATCTGTCGGAAGGCGGCCGAATCCCTTCGCGAATTTTTGAAAATAATAGAAAACGATATTTTCTGGCCGCGTCCATTTTTTAACTATCAGCACTTGGTGAATTGGGAACTCATAAACCCGGACTCATATTCAAAGCCTTTGCTTTCTGAGGCAGACCTTCAGAATCGAAGTCGTCTCGATCAAAAACTCGATCACCTTGTCACAGACCGATTTGAAATTGCATATCTTCAACACCTATCGGAATCTGTCTGTTATTGGACCGGGTACAATCCAATAGAAATAGAGATGCTTATCAACGCCATGACAGGTGCATACGAGCATACCACTGGCGTACCAATTGGGGATCAACCTGACCTGAGCTTTAAACCTTTGAAACATTTGGGCATTCCACCCATTTTCGGTTTATGGAGTCTGTCAGAAATAATCGTTGGTGGCATGTTTTTCCGTTTTCTTCCGCTGGTCATAGAGCCTGAAAAGAAACTCGCCTATCATCCTGTACAAGTGGGAATCGTTTATTCTCGTGAGGCGATTGAAAATATAGATTTCGTGAATTTTTCTGATCAGGAAATAGATTGGCTCAGCTTCTTTGGTGGGATTGATCACCATATCACAGACCTGCAATCTTGCATGTCAGCGACAGACATGCCCTCAAGGACCTCTGATAAAGCAACTGAACCTAAGCCAGACTTAGCGACCGTGCAGATTGATGAAGAACAATTAAGGCTTTTCAAGCAGGAATTTCGGGCAGATCTCATGCTGGATATTAAGGAAATCTTTAGGCAATTTGCCGCGGCGGGTCCCACAAGAGAATCAAGCATACAACCGGGTGCACAATTTGTTTTTCGCAGAGAAGACAAAGGATGGGATATCGTCTTTAACGGAAAAATCATCGATTTTGAAAAAGATCTTGCAGGACTTGCCTATATTCATTTTCTATTAAAACATCCCGGGCAGAAAATTAATGCTCCAACAATAATCTCTGGCTCATTTAGCAAAGTGCCGGCAAAGACGTTTGACGAAATAGAGAAGTCAATGCAACAAGCGGAGAAACTTGGAGTCAAGAGGCAGGATTATATTAGGGATAGCCTGGAAAACAGCGAGGATGCGGATGAGAGAGTAGAATTGAAATATGATGCTTGGCAAAAGGCCGAACGTTATCTTTGTGACGAAACGAGCTTGAGAGATCTGGAGAAGGCCCACGAATTCCTCCAGGAAAAACTCCACAGCTGCGAAGACCAGGAATCCAAAGATGAAATATTGGAAAAGCTTTCTGCCATCGAGGAAGTGCTTCAGAAAGAGAAGAAAAATCCCGCCAGGATGACGCAAAAGGCTGAAAATATGCGCCTGACTGTCTTTAACGCTATAAAGCTGGTTAAAAACAAATCCCAAAAAAAATTCCCGGAGTTTGCGTCCTTTTTAAACAGGCAAATAACTACAGGCATGTTTTGCATGTACGTACCATCAATTGACAATCCCATAAAGTGGGATCTCTAAATTCTCAGATCTCTTTCGTATAGAATAAACAGAATCCCCTTCCATCCTTTCTGATCATCACCCGCCATTCCACTGTGCTCTTGTTGGAGCACAAGTGTCTCCAATTATGCACGCCCTCTATTATGAGGGGTAGCAATGGGGACGCCCAAAAAAGAAAAAATGAATGATCGATTAACCCGGCTGGAGAATGCCTTTTTGTTATTGCTCAAACTCAGCAGGGCAATCTCCGCTGAAGTAGACAACCTGCTCCAAAAGGTAAGGAAGAAAGAATCAGCTTTATGGAACTCAAGTGATTGCAGAAGAGGAAGGTGCCGTCCCGGGAGGAAGGAATAATGGCTCCAAATGACATCAAATATTCTGGCCAACTTAATGATGCTCTTAGAAAGCTCCTTGAGGAATTCCATGCAGGATTGTCACATGGATTCTTCGAGTATGGATTAACCTGCGAAATAATCAATGCCAACAAGCGGCGGCTGACCATCAAAGCCGGAAAGAGCTATCAGTTCATCATTCCGGTTGAAGATCTTCTGAACACCACTCCTGGGACGGGAGGGCAGAAATGAAACCAATCGTAAGATTGCTGGCCATCAGAGTGATTCTGAGACTGGGCATCATCGGATTGGCTTACACCAAGATAAGTACAGCCTGTCCAGGAGCGCCCACGATGACATACCACTTTTTCGGCAAAAAAATGCAGAGCGAACGCTACCACCTAGATGGACCCACTCGCATGGACAAACGAGCGGCTGACATTCTTTCTCATGCAGGCGGATTGAGTCTTCCGCGCAAATGGGCGCGGATTCCACGGTGGGAAGATCTTGTCAGGAAAGAGACAGAACGTCTCCAGAGAGAATGCGGATCGGACGCACTTGAGGATAAGCGTCGGAGACAAAAGGAGAAGGGCTGCCATGCTTTTTTGCGGCATCGTTACGAGGCCGGTGGCGAATCGGTAGTCGAGCTGACACGGGTAGCTGAAGATTCTCTACTGAGCAGAATTGGATCCAAGTGCTATCGCAGGGTGGTCCGTGATGACGATGGTATAACCCGAGAATACCTTATAAAGCGAATCGTCCGTGGATCGAGCATTTTGGAAGTTCGATTGTCCTGGTACGGTCAAGCATGGCCTCTCATCCAAGGAGGGCGTGCAAAAGCGCAATCGGCTCTCAAGCTCTTTCAAACCCGAATGCGTCAGCCTTTGTTGTTTGAAGAGCTTGAGGAGGAGAGGCGTAGAGAGCTGGATGGAGCGCTTCGTTTCATGGAGGCGATCAGAAACGCTCGGACAGTAATGGATGCCGTCCTGTGCGCTTTTGGGCAGGATGGCAAAAATCCGCTCCTAATACCTGCTTGGCGGTTAAGGAACTTATTGAAATGCGAACAGGACCCCGAGGGCTTTAAGAAAATCCGTGGCTGCCTTATGGCCTTGCAGGAAATCCGGTTTAGCATACGCGCCTCCGGAACTGCAGCCAGACCATCGATTCACACATTCGCACCTTTTCTCAGCCAAGTAGAATACTCGGCTCGAGGTTCGGGTGCGCACACAGATGGGGACTTCCTGCTCTCGATCAATCCATTTTTCATTGGGTGCCTCCGGGTGTTCGAGATTGCACACAACAGGGATAAGCAAGATGTCCTGATCTATGATTGGGGAAAGAACCTTTCTAAAGATGAAAGGAAAGTCCTCAAGGATGGCTTCTTAAAAGGCTTTTCGGCACTTGCTCCCTACTACGATGCGTCAAAAGGCTTCACTGATTATCAGAGCAACCTACGCCGCTGGATGGAATCGCAGATAACGCTTAATAGGGACGGAGCAAAAAGGGACCGCAGAGCAGTAGTGGCTAAGGCGAATGAATCCAATGCTAATGAGCCACGACTCTATGGACATGATTTCTGCAGTCTACTCCCTGAGGGGAAGTCCTACATTGGTGCGTTAGGCTACTATTCAAATGACCGGCATCCTGAGATTGGACGGACCCTCTTCGGATCCAATTCATGCAGGGGGGGACTGCTAGAGGTGCTGGGGTATGTTCTTCCCAGCGGCAGAGCCAATTTACGAAAAGCAGCGGTCACAAACGCTGCGCTCCAGGACATAAAGGCAGTAGTTGAGGCGGCAATGGCTGGAGTGATTGCAGCTCGCCAACCCACAGGCAAATGGCTCTCGTGGGACGAGGCGGTTAAGATACAAGAACAAGAGTCGTTGAATCGACTTACTTGGTACTTCTTCCTCCCCCCAAACTGGCGAGAAAAGCTGGCACAGGATTTTGAAGAGCACCAGGCACAACGATATGAGCGCGGAGAGGTGGACTATCTCGTCAAAGTAACAACGGATCGATTGACTGCAGAGCCTCTTAGAAAGCGGCTTCATGATACCCGCCGTGGGCGAAATCTTTCCCTTGCAGCGGTTGGCGCAATCTTTGGAGTGCCGAGGCAAACGCTTTTCAAATGGGAGAGCGGGAGCAGGTCAATTCCTGTTGGTTTTGCTGAAATTGTGAACCAATGGGTCAGAACCGGAGAACATCCTTCTTCTGATGTATTGCCATCACAGGAAGTGCGCCAAAATACAGCAAGTCATCAAAACACGACAAATCAGATAGTTCGATCAGAATTCGAGTCCGGTTGCCACCCTGAATGTCACCCCTTGGCTAGGGAAGAGAAGAACGATTGTCACCCTTTGGCCAGGGAAGAAAACGCCAGTCGTCACCCTCTGGCTCGGGCAAAGGGATGATGGGTGTTCTGAGTCATATCTCTGTAAGTAAATATATTTGAGTAAGATGCAGGAATACTGAGGAGAAGATATTTATACATAGTGTATCCATAGTAGATACACAAGAGGACGGTGCTCAGCCTTGCGGCCGCACCGCTCCTCTCCGATTATCCAGGAGAAAAAATAATGAGCAAGACAGAATACCATCATGATCTGGATTCATATTTGGCAAATGAGGTGTACCCGCTACTCTTCAACCGCTTGGACATCGCTTTCCCTGATTTTCAGTGGGAAAAGAGGGGAGACCATTGGGTTGCTCGACGATGGCCTTCGGATTTCCCACTAGAAGTTGAGCATAGGCGCCCCGATCGGCTGGTTGTCTACCGCGATCGGCCCTATTGGATAACGGCGCACGGTCACGGCGGCGTTCGTCTTCTCGATCTCATAAATGGTGGACGACGGCCTTCCGGCGCAGAGTTTAGCGCTGCCTTGCTACGGATCTGCGAGTTGGCCGGCGTGCCTGCGCCTCAAAGGCGGTTTAACTCCCATCAGGAGGAGCTCGCAAGGACGAAAGAGGTTCGGCGCTCGATACTCGATATAGCGGTAGGGCATATACAGGATGCTTTATGGAGTCCAGCGGGCGCATCTGCGCGGGAGTACCTCCTATCCAAACGCGGACTAACTGATGAAGACATAAAGAACTTGGGGATAGGGTTATACCTGCATGCTGAAGATGTTATTAAGTTGCTTGAAAGCGAGGGATTTGCACCCCAGGAAATAAAAGACTCCGGCGTTTGTTGGAGCAAGCTCCAAGGGTATTTGTATATTCCCTGGCATGATGATCTGGGAAGGCCCCTTACCCTTTATGGAAGATGGCCTGCGGAATTGCCCCCCCTTAAGAGGGACCTGTCACAATGGCGGCAGGATCGGGATAGAGAACGCGAAGCCTGGGAAAAGAGCCCAAGGGATAAAGAATGGAAGGAACCGACCATTCCAAAAACGATCGCTCTGCCTGGTAACGGGACAAAAGCGTCTCCATTGTTTTTGGATCGAGCGCTTTGTACCGGGCATAGAGATGTCGTCCTTGTCGAAGGAGTATTTGATGGCGCGACGTTGCAGGTCCGTGGAGATACAAGAGCAGTAGCCTCGGCAGCCGCCCAACTAAGCCAGCAGCAGGTCGAGACGCTAATCCGCAGACAAATCCGCAGTGTCTATATTTGTGGTGATCCGGATAGTGGGGGCGACAAGGGCACCCTGGCAAATATTACCTCGCTGGAAAAAGCTGGAATTAGAAGTTATGTGGTTCCGCGCCTGCCTGAGGGAATGGATCCGGACGAATATGTACTTCTAAACGGAATTGAAGAGTGGAAGAAGCGAGTAGCTAACTCCATCCACTCTTACCACTACATTGCCCACAAGATTGTCGAAAAGCATAAGGCCGGAGAATCCTGGACCGACCAGGCAATGGCGACGGCTCTGGAAGAGGCGATCAGGTTCGATGCCTCGGTCATATCAGCCGACAGGCTTACTGACCTGGATCGGTTTTTTTGGCCGGTCATCTATGAATCCACCGGAGTGGACGTTGATGCCATTATTGCTCGGCGTCAATCACTTCGGGACAAGAAGGCTAGAGATAGAGAAATCCAATCCTATAGATCGTTTAACGATGCTGCGGCGAAGCTTCTGCGGGCCGGCAATTTAGAGGAGACCAAGGATTTATACAAAGAAAATCTCCAACGCCTACAGGAAGAAGAGCGGGCAATGAGGTCGGAACCAGTCCTTTGCCTGTCTGAAGAACTACTTCAACACAACGAAAGATTGAAAAGATATCTGGGGGCAGATTTCATCGGTTTGCCTCAAAGAACAATTCCTAAAGTTGACAGCGCAACGTTGGGAATGCGCGGCCTTATGCTGCTGGCGTCCGCGCCAAATGTGGGAAAGACGGCCCTAACTGTCCAATTTGGCGTGGATGTGGTTGCACATAATCCCGACACGTGTTTCCTCTTTGTTTCCCTCGAGATGCCTCGTTGGGATATCTATAGCCGTATTAAATCCCGGCTGGCTCGTATGGACTGGGAAACACTGGTTTTCGGCTCCGGAAGACGATGCCAGAAACACGATGTTCTTTACTCACAGGAAGAGCTGGCCAACCTCCAAAAAGCTGAAGCTCTGATGGCCGATTTGGGAAAGCGTATCAGAGTTCTAGACGAACGGAATTTCCCAAACCCAACAATATCCAGTCTCTTATTTCATCTTCGAGAATTGAAGGCAAGTACGGGTTCCAAGCGCGCTCTGGTCCTGGTTGATTATCTTCAAGTGTGGCCTGTTCCCGAATCGGCAGCCCAAAAGATCCATTCTGATTTGGATTCGGATAAGTATCGAATTGGGATCATGAAAACCCTCCGTGATGCCGCGGAAGATGATGCAATCCTCGTCATTTCCGAGGCTCGAAAACCATCAGGCAAGTCGGGTGAAAAATGGGGCGGCGCCGTTGCGGACATCATGGGTTCAGCGCGCGGCTCGTACACTCCCGACATGATTTTTCTTTTTCGTCCTTTTGATGACAACGAACTCCTTATCTGTAGCGGGCAGGATGTTATAAAAATGAACAAGGAGGAGAAAAAGGAAATTGCAGATGAGCTTCGGGCAGAGCTTACTAAGGAGGGCAAAGCCTTCAACAAGCTCGAAATTGCCAAAGGTCGGGATGGAGTTCGCCGCGGCACCATTGTAGACCTAACATTCTGGTTTCGTCAGTCCAGCTTCACGCAAGGTGTGGAATGATGGGACTAATGGAACTGAAAGAAAGAGTGCTCGGATTTCCTGATAGAAAGGATACCCGGCCTCCCTGTTCGAAACAGGCCAAAATGCAAGAATCTGAAGTTCCGAACCGCGGGGGAGTAAGCTCTGTCGTTCAAGCGTTACAGCCGCCAGAGCCTGGAGAAAACCTGCGCATCAGCTATGAAACCTGTAAGCAAGCAGCAATCTTCCCGGGCACTGACAGGCCGGCCGGTCTGTTACAGATCAATGAACCCACAGCGCAGAGTTCTCTGGCACTGGACGTGAATTGGTACCCGACTGAATGTAAGAACTGCGGACAGGCGTTTACTGCGTCGTGGCCTTCATGCATTTCGTTGACCGGCGGTTCCATCTGGAAATGTCCGAAGTGTAATGTCTCGCATGGAGCAACTATCGAGGCATTAACGGAGCTGGTCAATGGAGACTTTGATGAAGAGTACCTTTATCCACGAAATGGTGACTGGCGCTTCACACAACCCGTCCAGCGATCGACGCTGGATAAGGTAAATGCCATTCGAGAGCTTGCGCTTTCTCTTGGCTGGCATGAGGCAAGACTCTATCAGAACCGGGGACAATTACGTTTCCCCTGCGGCGACGACTGGGGACTGGTCTGTCATATCTTCGAGCAAGCCGGAACTATCAAAGATGGGATTGCTGTCAGGAAGAGGCTAATTGGCGAAGTGACTCGTCAGAATATCGAAATCCTTTGCGACAACATCGGCATCAGGGTGCATAGGGACATAAACGATCAGGTCTGCTATACGCGACATCTCCAGGGGGTCAACACCTCTCTTTTTTTCAACAATCCAGACCTGGATCAGCCTTGGGCTAAAAGAGTCAAGAATACTTAAAAGGTCCTTTAGGACCGCCTCTGGAAATTCGGAAAACAAAGGCTACTTAATGAATCAGGGGCCGCAGGGATTGATTTCCGTAGGTGAGATCCTGGCCTACATAAACCAGGATAGATACTTGTCCCTTTCGGAGGCAGTCGCATATCTGAATTTATCGGAGAGGACGATTCGAGAGCGACTGCTGGAGATCCCGCATTTTCGAGTAGGAAGCAAGCTCCTATTTCGAAAATCGGAGTTGGATGCCTGGCTCCTCCGGTATCGGGAACGCAGCAGTGAAATGGATCTCGGCAAAATTGCGGATGAGGCGCTGGAGGGAATCCTGCAGCCAGGCAGAAAGCTTTAAGGATGAGATTCCGGGATTTCAAAAATCCAACAAAGGGTTGCCAGGTTCCTTTGAGGAGACCAGAAACTTGCTGTAATTAATCAGGACTGCCTGCTGTCCATGGGGAATAGGCTCCAGCGGACAACTATCCGAAAGAAAGCAAGGTGCTGAGCTTTTTTGCGTTGATTTTACTTTTAGCCCAAAACGAGGATTTAAAATATGGAAAATGGAAATGAACAGACAGAACAATCAAACAAAGAAATATTCGTATCTAATTCTGAAAGCAAGAAACCCGAACCAATCCTTCGATATTTGGCGAAGCCTGGAACTGTTTTGTTTGACTATGACGACGGAATCTACGGGTCGGTTGATATTGGACTTGGAGGATTCATTACCAATCATCAGGAGCTCAATCTGATCGCGAAATATTGGGCTACCGTAAGGATCGGTATCTATTTCGATTCATACATCGAACAATTTGATACGCGTGAAGCATTTCAGCGGCGCAAAAGATCTGCAGAGTTCTTCCTCTTACCGTATGCGGACAGCCAAGTCTGCAAGATCGCCAAAATTTTGGGTGATGATGCTGTCCTCAAAATAGTTGCAGAAGCGGAGACGGAATATTCCAAGACAGTGGATGATTTTTTATGGGAAGGATTTGTGCAGGATGACAAACAATGTCCCCTCTTTGTGAATGATTACAGAAAAGCTCCCTTGCTCCACAAAGTGTTTTGGGATTTAAGCCGGAATCATAGCTGATGACTGATCTGTGTATACGGGATCACGAATCCGATCCATAGACGCAGTAGCCGGTATCTCTGAATGGCCCAACATGACGACGCCGAAAATAATCCCGGAATCGGGATATAACAGATAGTCAGGGGGTCACACTGAAGGGCAACAAGCATAAGTGATAGAAAAGCGATAGTTTAGGGTAATTGGATACGAGCATCCAAAGTGGAAATTGCTCCTTGGTTGCGCGGGGGGTGCGGATTTGCTCGATTTTGCCGGATAAAAAGTCTCCACATGTGTACCAGTATACTCATTAATAGTTGACGTAATAGGATGCGTT
>JAHFUH010000600.1 GCA_023265215.1 Acidobacteriota bacterium | reverse complement strand
TTGGGTTTCCTGGGCGGCTCCTTTTAGCCCGGTAGCACAAAAATACATCATCGAACTTCAGAACTCCTGACATGGTACCCGAAATCCCAAGGAAACAGCCCTTTTTTCGGACATGAGTGCGGCGCTAAAACTGTCCGCTTTTTGTAACCTTCAAATTTCCCCTCCGGACCCTCCAGGTGGACGCAGCAACCTGCATCATCTGCACGTTCTTGACGGGCTGAGGCATCGGGTTTCTGCTTTCTGTAACTCTTTTTGATGGAAACAAGTCCTAAAAATGACAAAAAGAAAGGCAAAGAGCGATTTTAGGAAATATGAATAGATAAGTTGTTTTTAGGGGCTTGAGGTGCGGCGCATAAATTGTCCGCTTTTTGTTACTGCAATTGGAAGAAATCTATTGTGAAGCATTGTCATGCATGACTTAGGAAAGCATTCAGTAATCACAGCAAATGAGATAAATCAGCATTTATTCCCGCCTTTGGGGTGCGGCGCATAAATTGTCCGCTTTTTGAATCGGGACATGGTTTGGGATGATAGCCGCCATGTCTCCAGAACAAAAGAAACTTCTGCCGTTTGCTCCACCCCCGGACGGGACCGCAATTGTAAATGACCGTGTATTGTTTCGGACTGAGGGCACAAGACGAGTGATTTCCGTGCATGGCATTGTCTTTGCCCACTACGACGTGAATGACAAAGCTGCGGAAGCCTATGAAATGATTTCCCTCTTTGAATCGGGATACGCTGATCAAAACGACATCGCAAGATGTTTCGGTTGCTCCACCCGAACGCTGCGTCGGTATCAGCAACGCATCGAGGTTGATGGATTGGCTGGGCTGGCCAATCCCCGGGGACGGCCACCGGTCAATCCATCAGACCGGCATCAAGAAAGAAAAGTCGACAGAACGATTCTCCATCTCAAAGCACAAGGATTCAGCAATCGAGCCGTTGCTGGACGGGTTGGAATGAATGAAAGGACTATCCGCAGGCATCTGCGCCGCCTGAATTGGGTAGAGCCATCATCTCAATCTGATTTATTCCCTCCTGAGATATATGAGGAAACGAAGTCCGCGACAGCCGTTCCAATTTCTGCCGCTGTATCATCGGAACGCGCAGAACCGGAAGCGGAAAAAGCGGACTCCGATATCAAACCGGCGCCGAATAGTTTCGATTTGGACCCTCTGGATCGATCCATGGATCGGCTTCTGGCCTCTATGGGCGCGCTGGAGGATGCGGCCCCGTTGTTTGCTTGCCTCTCAAATGTTCCAAAAGGCGGAGTGCTTTTGGCGATTCCGGCTCTTGTCTCCAGCGGGCTGCTTACGATTGCAGGATGCAGGCGCTCCCGCTCAACCAGATCCCGCATCGAATAATTGCTTGTAACCGTCAGTCCGTGCTTTTGCCGGTAAAGGCCATCGACCAAATCGAAAAGAACCTCGGTCTTGAAATCGGTTGGCTTCAGCTTGTCAATATCATCCCAAAATAAGTGGTACGGATCGGGCTTGGACGCTGCGGCAAGCACGGACGAAACGAAGCCATCGTCGAACTTGTTAGCAGGCTTTTAAAAGGTGACCAAATTCAGCGGAATATTTGGGAGCCATCTTGAGACGGAGAAACAACTGGATCGATCGCTATCGGTTTCTGTCCCGTTGGCGGGGCTATGAAGCGGAAATCCAAACTCAGGTCGAGCGATGCATTCGCAGGTATCGTTACAGCGGATCATTTCTCCGTTACCTTTTCCGGACGTTAGAATATGCAGGAAGGGGCATACGCCCAATATTGGCCCATCCGCTTGATGAGCGGATCATATGAAATCATTCGGATAAGAATTCAGCCAATCCTCTTCTTCCAAAGAGCAGTGTACTATTTCATAGGTAGTTATTGATATGTACCTATGTTTTGTTACATTATATCTCCATGGCACAAACAAAAACAGCCAGGCTGGCAGGGCTAATCCGGCGAAAACCGATTCTTCGAGCCCAAGATCTTGATGCAGCTGGGATCCCACGCAATTATCTGACACGCTTTGTGAAACAGGGGCAGCTACAAAAAATCGGACGAGGCCTCTATGCAGCTGAGGGGTTGGGGGAATCGGAGCATGTCAGTCTGCTGGAGGTAAGCCGTAAAGCGCCAAGGGCAGTAATTTGTCTTCTGTCGGCGCTTAAGTTTCATGAAATCGGAACACAGGTTCCCCATGAGGTCTGGATTGCAATTGATGTGAAGGCTTGGGCTCCAAAAATCGATTCTCCGGCTGTCCGAATCGTTCGCTTCTCTGGTGAGGCGCTAAGATTTGGAATAAAGAAAAAGCGAATTAGTGGCCAGGAAATACGCCTTTTTGATCCAGCAAAGACGGTGGCCGACTGCTTTAAGTTCCGGAATAAAATCGGTGTGGATGTGGCGCTTGAGGCACTGAGAGACTGTTATCGGCAGAAGAAGGCTTCAATGGACGAATTGTGGGAGGCGGCAAAGATCTGCCGTGTCGCAAATGTCATGAAGCCATATCTGGAGTCCTTGCGTTGACAAAACCGATCACGAACATGGCGGCCTCAACCCGCCAACGCCTTTTGAATTTAGCTCGGGAGAGAAAGGAAGATTTTGGTCTTTTGTTGACCAAATACGGTTTGGAACGGGTACTGTACCGAATCGCAGTATCAAAGTACCGAGATCTTTTCGTTTTAAAGGGCGCGCTGTTGTTCGAGTTCTGGACTGAGCAGCGCTATCGCCCCACTCGCGATGCAGACTTTCTGGCGCGAGGACAGAATAACACTGAGAGTTTCCTGGCAATTTTCAAAAAAATCTGTGCGGCAAAGGTGGAGGATGATAGCCTCATCTTTGATCCCAAAACCGTTAAGGCTGAACGCATTGCTGAAGACGCCAATTACGAAGGTATCCGCATCAAATTCGTTGGATTCCTTGGTAATGCCCGCATTCCCATTCAAATAGATCTCGGGTTTGGTGACGTAATCACGCCGGCTCCAGTCGAGATCGAAATGCCTTCCATGCTGGATTTGATTCCCTCGAAACTACTGACCTATCCGCGAGAAAGCGTTGTTGCTGAAAAATTTGAGGCTATGGCCAGCCTGGGTATTGCGAACAGTCGCATGAAGGACTTTCACGATATTCAAACCCTCAGCCGACAACTTTCATTCGAAGGTATCATTTTGTCAGAGGCAATCAGGAGAACGTTCGCGGCACGCGGTACTCAATTGCCCTCAGGAATGCCGCTCGCTTTTACTGCGGAGTTTTTCGACGACCCAGACAAGAAAAAGCAATGGACAGCTTTTTGCCGAAAAAACCGCGGCTATGTCGCCGACCTATCGCTGCAATCCGTGTGCGAGGAAATAGCCGCGTTCTTAATTCCGGTTATCCAAGCTCTAAACGGCAGGTCAGCGATGCCAGGGAGATGGGTGGCACGGACATGGGCATGATATTGACCAGCCATGAAACGGAAAATGTTAATCGGCCACACGCGATCGTCTCCAAAAGCGATATTGAGGAAGCGGCTGGACGTCTTGACTCCAGCCTGAACAAAAGGAATATTGAAAAATCCGTTCATATTATGGCGAATAATTGATATTTTAAATGTTTTTGGGCTATGATTTGAAAGGTGATGGATACAAAACTGATGCTTCCAGAATACGCTAAACCTCCTGTAGTTGAAGTGGCACTATCCGTTCAATTTGAGGCGCTTAATAACCTTCTTACTCCCCAGGTGGGACTTCTGTGGGCTGAGTTTC
>JAHFUH010000599.1 GCA_023265215.1 Acidobacteriota bacterium | reverse complement strand
ACTTCGCTGTCGACCAGGTTTTTCGGGCATCCCAGGCTGATGAATCCAATTTTGGCCACAGAACATCACTCCCTTGTCTATTGTATCAAAGATGTTTTAGAGAGTTCGACGATTTCTGCCCCTTAGTAGATGCATGCGTCCAATATTGATAGGACTTCGTCAAGCAGTTCGGTTGAAGCCTTTCCCATGAGTTTTGCCTGACGCGCATGGTAATCAACAGACTTGACTTGCTCTGTCATGACAAAGCCTTTGATCCGTGGATTATCGATGACATTCACGTGAAAAGGATAAACTCTATCTGTGGTGGTTAGGGGGCAGACAATGGCAAGGCCGGTTTGCTCGTTGAACAAAGTGTTGCTAACGACAAGGGCAGGACGACGTCCCTTTTGTTCATGACCTGACTGCGGATCAAAGGTCAATGCAATGAAGTCTCCTTTTTTCGGGATGAATGCCTTCATTTACCAGACCTCTCCGCCTGCCGGGTCGCCCCAGTCCATTTCTTCAGCTTTGTAATTTCGAGGTATTCGTGATACCAGTTCTTTCAGGCTTTGCTTCCCGCGTATGCGTCGCGTTGGTGCTATTACGATCAGGCCATCTCTCGTGGTTACATCCACGTCGTCACCCACGGAAATATGCGCGTCTTCAAGCAGCTGTCTGGCGAGACGCAATCCCTGGCTGTTTCCCCACTTTTGAATTTTGGTCACCATGTCGATCTACCTTGATTGTATAGCCACAGTATAGCCCTGGAATGATAACAGGTCAACGTTGCCTTAACAGCCCGTGGTGGGGGCACTGACGGGGACTGACGACGCTAAGTCATTGGCGCAGTTTTGAATCCATCAATTATTAGGTAATAATTTGGTGCTTAGAAGAAGAAATTAGGTCCGAATTTTGTGTCTAAGATAAACCTCGCGATTTAGTATTTTTCAGTGGGGCTTAGAGTTAAAAAACGCCATCATTTATTGACTCCAAGCCTTCTTGGACGGCACCAAATCAGAGTTTATTTCAATAGCTATAAAGGATTAGCGTCGTCAGTCCCCATATGCCCATATGCCTACACTCATAGCAAATCTATTAAATCCCGTAACCGATGAACCAGTGGGTAGCCGCAGTGTATGATCCGCTCTTTCGACTGGTGTCCGTTCGGGATTAGGATGCAGTCGATGCCCAATTCCTCGGCTACTTCGGCATCGTGCAGGGTATCGCCTATAAACAGCAATTGGTCCTTCGGAATGGAAAGTTTTTCAAGCAGTCGGATCCCCACATCTATCTTGCCATAGGCATAATGATCCTCCAGTCCGAAAACAGCTGAAAAGAATTGATCAACCTTGAGATCCTTCACCTCCTGCCTCAGCTCATTTTCTTCCCGTGCGGAAAGAATGGATTGTCGGTACCCTCTCTTCCTTACTTCCTTAAGTATCCTTGCAGCTTCAGGATGCAGGCTGCATTCCTTTTGTCTCCGGTTATAAAGGAGCATGAAATCCATTCCAACAATCTCAAAGGGTTCTTTCTCAAAATCAAACCCGAGCTTCAGGTAGTAATCCCTTACAGGAAAATCAAAGATCTTGCGGTAAATGTCCAGGGTGATTAATGGCAGGTTTCGTTCTTTAAGCATGCCGTTCATAACTTCCACGCAAAGCCAGGCATCATTGAGCAACGTGCCGTTCCAATCCCAGATAATGTGATTGCACTTTTTAAAAACCATCTTCCCGAATTACGGATCAGTTTATTGGTAAGCAAACATTAATTGTCTGTTTCACAAATATTGCTCCAAGGTAGACGCGGCGTCTCGCCGCGCGCCTCATCTCCTCTAAACGGCGAGTCGCACGCGGCGAGACGCCGCGTCTACTTTAAAACCCATGCGAAGTCTTCCTACATATATGAACTCATTAGTAATAGGCACATTCCGATCATACAGTAGGCTGCAAGCCGGTTGAAAGGACAAGGTTCGCCCAAATTTTCCTTATTTGTTTTCAATCTGTAGTAAAATCTCCTTCGAAGATCCAAGAAATCTTACATATTTAAAAGATCGGAACCTGGAGCAGGCAGGATAGTTGGCTCTTGTTAAAAACGGCCCTATCTTTCCCCTCAACTCACCCCAATCCCCGAACTCACAGAACAGAGTTCGGGGATTGAGGTGATTGTTCCCATAACTCTTGTTTCGAATTGTTGCGACTGATACAGAGGCGATGATGGCAGCCACATCTCAGGGTTCACAGGGAAGGATTCGATTATTTCAGATCGCTGGAATTAATGTGTTCCTGCATTGGTCCTGGTTCCTGGTAGCCGTGTACGAAATCGGACAACGGAAAAACAACTATTCCTCCGTCGTCTGGAACGGCATCGAGTATCTGGCACTGTTCGCCATCGTGACGATGCACGAGTTCGGTCACTCTCTTGCGTGCCGCCAAGTTGGCGGGCGAGCTAATCAGATCGTCCTGTGGCCGCTGGGTGGAGTAGCGATTGTGGATCCGCCGCCGCGGCCTGGCGCCATGCTGTGGAGCATTGCGGCAGGCCCTCTGGTGAATGTAGTGCTGTTGCCCATTCTGTGGGGCGCCGTGCGGCTCAGTTCCTATTCCGGTCTTGCCGTGGCCGTTCCGGATGCTCATACATTACTGCGATCAGTGTTGACCATCGACGTCGTGCTGCTCGTCTTCAATCTGTTGCCCGTATATCCGTTGGATGGTGGACAAATTCTGCGCTCGTTGCTGTGGTACATAATCGGCCGTGCTCAAAGTCTGATGGTCGCGTCCGGCATTGGTTTCATCGGCGTGGCAGGACTGGGGGTTCTGGCGTTGGCCGTAAAGTCCGCCTGGCTGGCTATCATTGGCGCATTCGCCGCGCTGCAATGTGTCGCCGGATTTCGTTACGCACGTTCGCTGAAACAGTTAGGCGAGGCGCCCCGGCGCGGGGGATTTGCATGTCCCTCGTGCAAAGCAGCTCCGGAGATAGGCCCGTTCTGGGGCTGCGGCTCGTGTCGCAAATCCTTCGACCCATTCGACAGAACGCAGGCGGTAACAGGATCCGGATCTTCCCAAATGCTGAACCTTTCGTTTCGGGATCCGCTGCCGCAAACGGAAATCGTGAGCGAGCAGAGCGCATGTCCAAATTGCGGAGCACATTTTGCAGTAGCAAAGTGCCTGGATTGTGGCGCCGTTCATCCCTTCATGGATTGGCAAACACCCGCTGAAATCCTATCGGCGACAAGCTCCGAATTTCATCCGGCTACCGTTCCAAAGTCCATGCCGCCGTCCGCAGTGCCGATTGTGCTCGGCATCGTTTTGTTGCTCGTTGCCATGGTGGCGTTAGCGGTCGGGCTCCTCTTCTTCAAGGTTTCATCGGATCAGATCGCCCGCCAGCCACGCTACCAGTCCGCAATCGAAAGGCTATGGAGCGTCGATGGGATTGCGCTGCCCGGTGAACGCACGTTTTTCATGCTGCGCGGTGAACGCTATGGCGTTTACCTGGAAACAACTTCCGGCGAGGCCTCCCGGAACCATGTTTTTGACATTGATGTAACGAATGCGGACTCCGGCCAACCGGTAGCGTTAACACCAGAAGTGACTTTGCTGAGTCTGGAGCACAATGGCCGGAAGCTGATACCTAAAGTATCGTTCGCAGCCCCGATTTCCGGCAGCTACAAGGTGCATGTGTCCGCCCGGCAGGAAGAGCCCGTCGATGCGAGCGTCAAGGTTGGTCCGGCGATAGATCTCGTCAACGGCACGCTGTCG
>JAHFUH010000598.1 GCA_023265215.1 Acidobacteriota bacterium | reverse complement strand
CAACTGGCGGCATATGTACCATGGCGTAAGGCAAACGAAAGCAAAGAATATGAACAGCGGTTCTGTGATAGCCAGAGTTTCCCTTAATCCCAGCGCTCCGCCGGCCGTTCGAAACAATACCGCCAGTATCCCGCCAAATGCTACATATGCAATAAGGTAGACCGCGATCCAGCCCTTATTGCGAAAGATCGGGTGCATTTCAGTTCCTCACGGTCACGCCGCCAAATACAGCACCTCCATGAATTATCAACCGCGGGCGCTTGACATCGATTGTCGCCGGCGCCGGACGCGTTTTATCCTCGTACCCTCCCAGTACACCCGAACCGCGCACTGTTACATCCCATGTATCCGGCACTGTCAATTCAACTCCCCCAAAAACGGCATTGGCTTCAATATGAATCTCATCCTTTGTCGTGGCGGAGCCGCGCAAATCGATCTCCACGCCTCCAAAAACCGCTCCCACCTTGCCGCCCTGAAAATCCTGCGTTTGAATTTTGCGGTTGATTCCCCCAAATACTACCTCTTCTTTCAAAACATTATTCGAAATTGTGAAATCGCCTTCCGTGGAACGGGAATTATCACGGCCGCGGCTGCCGATGCCCCGCAGCATGAGAGAGATGCCCCACCAAATCAACAGGGCAGGCCACAGTAAATGCCACAAATTCCAAGGAAGATAGCCCAGGCTGTTCGCCAGGAAAAGTACGCCGGCCCCGGCAAAGATAGCCCCCCCGAGCTTTTCATTTAAGCCAACCGCGTCAAATATTTTCGCGATCCCTATTCCAATCAGGATAACGGGCCAGTAGCGCCAGAAGTTTCTAACATAGAAGATCCCAAGATTCTCCAAAAGAAACAGGATGCCGAGCAGCAGGACAATAATGCCCCAGACCAAATGACTATGCGGGCCACCATGACCGGCATATACGCCTTCATGCAGGGATCGGGACTTTTTGGATTCATCATTGTAATTGCCATCCGATTCGCTCATTTGTAGCCTCCGTTTTGAGTGTATCGAGAGCCAAGGCCACCCTGGAACGCCGGCGTTCCCAGGGCTTCATCCGTTCGCGATATATAAGCTAATAGTTTTGCCTCACCGGCTCATCCGGAATTCGGCGAATAACGGCACGGGATCGGTGAATACCGCCTTTTTCACCGATAAATGAACGGCGTTTTATTCTCCGCATATAAAAACTAATAAAATTTTTGATCAAGTTTGCAATTTTCGTGCGTCTTATAAGCAATACAGTTTTCCAATATCCGGACAACAGGAGCCGCCATGAAGCGCATCGTCCAATTGTTAATTGCACTAACCATCTTGGGGAGTGCTTCTGGAATTTTTGCCCAGGGCGTGCTTTTCCCCGAGCCGAATCCCCGAATTCCCTTTCCCCGGCCAATCCCAGGTCCGCACCCCTTAAAGGTGAAATCGCTTCGAATCGACACGCGGATTCAGGGACAGGTAGCAACGACAAGGATCACCCAAGTGTTCCTTAACGACCTGAATTTTGTCATCGACGGCGTCTTTTTCTATCCGCTGCCGGAAGATGCGACTTTTGTTGATTTTGCTACGTGGGACGGAGACAAAAAATTGCGCGGCGAGGTGCTGGAGCGGGAGGAGGCGCGCAATCGTTATCTTTCAATCGTGCGCAGGTCCTGGGACCCCGGCCTGCTTGAATACGCCGGCGCCAATTTATTCCAGGCGCGCGTCTTCCCCGTTCCCGCACGGGGAGAGAAAAAAATTGAATTCGCTTACAGCCAGGTCTTGAAAGCCGATCATGGCATGGTTTCCTATGGCTATCCACTGCAGAGCGGGGCGCGGGCCAATCCACAACCTCTTGGAGAAGTAGTCCTTACTGTCAGCGTCGATGCGGACCAGGGGATCCGGACTATTTACTCGCCGACTCACAAGATCGATATCCATCGTGAAGGCGAACGGCAAGCCAGACTGAGCTTCGAGGGCAAAAACGTACAGCCGGACCGCAATTTCCAGCTTTTTTATTCGTTGTCCAATGCCGATTTCGGCATGAGTCTCATGACATACAGGGAAGGGGCCGACGACGGTTATTTCATGATTATATTTGCGCCCAAAGTCGAACAGGACAAAGCCTCGATTGTGCCGAAAGATATTATTTTTGTTTTGGACACATCCGGTTCCATGGATGATCGCGGAAAGATCGAGAAAGCACTGTCCGCCCTTAAATTCGGCGTGCGCAAGCTCAACTCCGAGGATCGCTTCAACATCGTGGCTTTCAATACCGAGTCGCGCAAGTTCAGAGACGGGCTTGTACAAGCCTCGGCAGATGCCAAAGACGCAGCGGTTCAATTCCTGGAAAGGCAGGCTGCTTCGGGCGGCACCAATATCAATGATGCGCTGAAGGACGCGCTGGAGGCTTTCGGATCCGGCGACCGCCCGCGCTACCTCGTCTTTGCAACCGATGGATTGCCGACCGTAGGAGAAAGTGATCCCAGCAGAATTCTCCGGGACGTATCGGCCCTCAACAGCCGAAAGATCCACATCTTCAGTTTCGGCGTAGGCTATGACGTCAACACCTACCTTCTCGATCAGTTGGCGGCGCGAAACTTTGGTGTTGCAGACTATATAGCCCCCGAGGAGGATTTGGAGCTGAAGCTCTCCAATTTCTTTGAGAAGGTTTCGGCCCCTGTCATGACCGACATGAACGTTGATTGGGGCAGCCTGCGCGTGTTCGACATTTATCCTCGCGATTTACCGGACCTGTTCCGCGGAACTCAATTGACTGTACTCGGCAGGTATTCCGGGTCCGGATCGGTTCCGCTGGTTCTCAAAGGCAAAATCCGCCAGGAGTCCCGTTCCCTGAGATATGAAAAAAATGAGTTTCCAAACGTAAGCACCTCTAACGATTTCCTGCCTCGCTTGTGGGCAATGAGAAAAGTCGGCTATCTGCTGGACCAGATTCGCATGTCGGGTGAAAATGCAGAGGTAAAAAACGAGATAATCAAGCTGGCCAAGAAATATGGATTTGTGACGCCTTACACGTCGTACCTCGCTGCCGACGAAAGGAACATGATCACCGGAATCACTGCCACTACATCCAGAGTATCCAATCTCCAAATGGCACCCAGCGGCGGAATCGGCGGCGGCAGTGGTACCGGCAGCGGAGCAGGAGTAGGGCCGGGCTCGGGCGGCGGCATGGGCAGCGGCTCAGGCAGCGGAGTGGGTCCGGGCCAAGGTGGCGGCATGGGAGGCGGCATTGGCAGCGGCGTTGGGCCCTACGTAGCCGGGAGAATTTCCGTTGCACTCACAGCAACGCCTCAAGACTCCGTTCAAGCCAGTGTTGGATTAAAGGACATGAAGGCGGCTGAAATTGCCGTCCCGCCGCCAACGGCTACGACACGGTGGATCGGTTCCAAGCAATTTGTTCTGCGCGGCGAGGTTTGGACCGATGCCGATTATGATCCGAATAGGAAACTGGAGGTAGTGGATTTAGCTTATGGATCGGAGGCTTTGCTTAAAGCCATCGCCTCGGACAAACAGCTCGCAGTCTATGCTGCGCTGGGCAAGAACGTGACAGCGGTTCACAACGGCAAAGTCTATCGCATCCACGCGTGAAAAACGCCACAGATCCCACGGGGAGGGTGCAATCGGAAGTGCGAGTCATGCTTTCCTGGGGGATTCAGCCCTGGGAACGCCGCCGTCTCGGCGGCAAGCAGTGATAAAAGACATGCATGAAGCGTTTCGTACGCATTTTGTCCAGAAATTGCAA
>JAHFUH010000597.1 GCA_023265215.1 Acidobacteriota bacterium | reverse complement strand
GATTCCCAAATCGACTGGCTTGTAGCGAAAAAGTGTGCGCATCTCCTTTCGACTGTTCGAGGAATCAACGCTATCCATACGATGGACACCACCCGGCTTCTGCATTTCCCGATAAACAGCAAAGCGTGGCAACAATTGAAGCTTTTGATCCGCGGCCTGCGTACGCAGCGCTATGACTTTTCGCTCGATTTCCAGGGCTTATTAAAAACGGCTGTTCTCGGCTGTTTAAGCCAATCTCACACCCGCATAGGATTTTCCCATGATCTGGTCAGGGAACCTCCTGCCCAATGGTTCTATCATCGGAAGCTCATGAAACCGGCAAAGCCGATGCATGTTCTCGCTCTCAATCAGATGCTGGCAGAATTAGCCGGAGCAAAGCGTTCCCCTTTTTCGCCTTTGGATCTTGTTGCCCCCGAGGCGGATGAGCATACGGTAAATAGCCTGATGGATAACGAGCAACTGGACAGATTTGTCGTGATCAATCCCGGCGGAGGATGGCCCACCAAGAGATGGCGCCCGGAACGATACGGCGCCCTGGCGGCCAGGATATGGCAAGAACTAAAACTGCCGGTCGTCGTAACAACAGGACCGGGAGAAGAAATGCTCTACAGCAAAATCGCCGAGCATTGCGGCAGCCCCGCCCCGCACCATTTTCAGATTTCTTTTATTCAGCTTATCCCGTTGTTGAAAAAAACAATTTTATTTATAGCGGGAGACACGGGGCCATTTCATCTCGCCTGCGCCGCGGGAACTCCCGTGGTCGGCATCTTCGGCCCAACATCGCCGGTAAGAAATGGGCCGTGGATGGATGGTGACGAAGCAGTAACGCGCATGCTGTCTTGCAGCTCCTGCCATAAAAGAGCATGCACCGCAGCCGATGATTGCATGGATATTCCAGTTGATGATGTGTTTTCAGCAGTGCAGCGCCGACTCAAAAATTTAAAGGTTCGCTGAGAGCAACCGGGTGGCGGATTTGTTTCCGCCAGGCGAATAGCTTACCACCCGCAAAGCAGGTGTTGTTATAATGAAGCCCCAGGGATGGGTGCAAGCGAGCATCCAAGCTGCGTCCCTTAGGGACGCAATGTTAATAGCCCGGCACTTCAGTGCCGGGATTCTGGATGCATCCAAATTCAAGTCCCGTAGGGACGGCTGAGCCTTTTCGCAGCGCCATAGGCTGCGGTTTACCCTGAGGCGAATCATTTCGGGATGGAAATAAATTTTATATTTCACATAGGCACTCTGCAATTTTTCATTTTTTTTGTCGCTATTAATAGGAAAGGGGAGCACGTTTCATTGTAGGCTAACATTATTCGCTTTGAAGTTATTTCCGGGAGTATATGGTGGAACCTATAGCAACAGCAGGAACCCGTTTCATTGGCATTGACGCCGGCGCGGAAATACTAAAGCTCTCGGAGATATTGTGCGGTGCAGACGGATGGCGTGTGGGACGCTGTGAGGCTTTCGCGCACGGCAAGAAACCTGGATCGGTGCTGCTGGACGCCTTGCATCGCTTTGATTGGCACACCGCCTCCGGAGCGGCCGTTACAGGGCGCTTTTCGCCCCAGATAAATTTGCGGAGAATTCCAACAAAACAAGCGCAACTGAGAGGATACCGGTATCTCTTCGGCAATGATCCCGTCACTGTCGTGAACATAGGCAGCCATGGATTCTCGGTGTTGGAGATCCGCGCCAATGGAATGAGCGTGTTCCGCGAAAACAACCGCTGTTCACAGGGCACCGGCAATTTTCTCAGCCAACTGGTTGAGCGCTTTTCCCTGACGGTGGAGGAAGCTGCCTCGCTTTGTGCGGACGTGTCGGATCCCGCCCCTCTTTCGGGCCGCTGCCCGGTGATTCTCAAAACGGACATGACGCACCTTGCAAACAAAGGTGAAAATCGCGCGCGCATCCTTGCCGGCCTATTCGATGCGGTGTGCGAGAATGTTCTCGTTCTGATCAAACCGGGCGTCAGTCCGAAACGCGTTCTCCTGACCGGAGGCGTCAGCCGTTCTCCGCGGGTGCGCCGGGTTCTCGGCGAATCACTGGCGCGGCAAGGGATGGAGCTCCTCTCGCATGGCACGGAAGATTCGCTTTGCCTGGAAGCGCTGGGCTGCGGATTGATTGCAGCCGAGAATCCGGCGCAACCGCCACCGCTGAAAGAACTGCTCCTGCCGCCGCGTGAACTGAAATTGGAGCGGCTACCTTCGTTAGCCGACTCGCTCGGCAAAGTCCGCCGAATGTCCGCTCAACCGTGGGCGGAGGTCAACGGCAAACTCCGGCGTATCGTCCTCGGCTTTGACATCGGATCCACCGGATCAAAAGCGGTGGCACTGGATCCGGCCACGCAGGAGATTGTTTGGGAAGCATATCGCCAGACACTGGGGGATCCCGTAGGCGCCGCGCAGGATTTGCTGCGTCGATTTGCCGCGAGTCCGGCGGCACGGTATGCCGTAGTAGCGTTCGGTGCGACCGGCAGCGGACGCGATATTGCCGGTTCGCTGCTGGCGGCCTGTTACGGCGGCGAGGCTGTGTATATCGTCAACGAAATCGTCGCACACGCTACCGGGGCGCTGCATTTCGACTCGCGAGTGGATACGATTTTTGAAATCGGAGGGCAGGACGCGAAATACATCCGGCTGGCGGAGGGCCGAATTGTGGATTGCGCAATGAACGAAGCTTGCAGCGCCGGCACCGGATCGTTTATCGAAGAACAGGGCTGCAAATTCGCCGGCGTCCAAGGCATTCAACAATTAGGGCAAATTGCCATGGACGCATCCGGCGGTGTTTCATTGGGGCAGCACTGCTCGGTATTCATGGCTGAGGCAATCGACGAGGCGGTGGAGGCAGGGGTGGAACAGCCGGCCATCATCTCCGGCCTGTACGATTCGATCGTCAAGAATTATTTAAATCGCGTAAAGGGCAATCGATCCGTCGGCAAAGTAATTTTTTGCCAGGGCATGCCGTTTTCCGCCAACGCGCTTGCGGCGGCGGTGGCGCAACAAACCGGCAGCGAAGTCATTGTGCCACCCAATCCCGGATATGTCGGGGCACTGGGCATCGCTCTGCTGGCGGCACGCGAGCTGGATTTTGGTCGACGTGCACCGCTTGATCCGGCGCTATTTCTGGAAGCAAACGTATGCCAAAAAGATATGTTCATATGCAGCTCAACACGTGGCTGCGGCGGCGCGGGCAATCATTGCCGCATCGAGCGGCTGCGAACGGAAGTCCGCAGCCAGAGCATGACATTCACCTGGGGAGGCAGCTGTTCCCTGCACGACAAAGGCGCTCGAAAGAAAAAACTGCCCGATCTGGCGCCGGATCCATTCCGCGAACGCAGCGAAATACTGCAGAAAATGATCGCGCGGTTTGATCCACCGCAAGGCAAACCGAGCGTTGCCCTTAGTGATGAATTCATGCTCAAAGGACTGTTCGCATTCTTTGCAGCGTTCTTTCATGAAGCGGGAATGGCTATCGAGATTGTGAGCGATAACGGGTCCGATCTGCTCAAGCGCGGCGTCCAGGCGGCCCATGCGCCCTTTTGCGCGCCGATGCAGCTTTTTCACGGATTGGCCGAGCGCATGGCCCAAACGACTGCAGATTGGATATTCGTGCCGATGTTGCGAAGCCTGCCGAGGCCACGCAGTCAGCGTTGTGCCGTGGTTTGTCCTGTGGCGCAGGCAGCTCCCGATTTGATTCGCGCAATAATAGATCAACCCAACAGCGGCAGGGCAAACGGCGATT
>JAHFUH010000596.1 GCA_023265215.1 Acidobacteriota bacterium | reverse complement strand
GATGCGGACATTAATCCTTTTTTTGGTCGAGCTGCCTACTCGGCTAATCTCACGTTCCTGAACTGCGCGGAGAAGCCTTGCCTGCATATTGATCGTGATGTTGGCAATTTCATCAAGAAAAAGGGTCCCGCTGTCCGCCAATTCAATTTTCCCGATAGTATTTTCGACAGCCCCGGAGAATGAGCCTTTGATATGTCCGAACAGTTCGCTTTCAAACAGGCTTTCGATCAGCGAGCCGCAGTCGACTGTAACAAAGCTTCGATTGGATCGGTGGCTTAGGCGATGGATTGCGCGCGCGACAACTTCTTTCCCCACCCCGGTTTCACCGGTAATAAGCACTGTGGAGTCGACCGGCGCGGCCTTGTTGATCAGCCGGATTACCTGGCCCATCGCTTCCGACCGGCCGATTAGTGCCTGTGACAGCATCTTTCGATCGATTTCCTGTCCAATACAAGCATTCTCGAGAGCCCTCCTGGCGGATTGCACGGCTCTCGCTACCATCGCAATCAACGCTTCCGGCGTAAAGGGTTTCGGCAGGTAGTCGTAGGCGCCCAGTTTGACCGCCTGTACCGCCGATTCGATCGTAGCATAACCAGTCATGATAATAATGGCGGTGTTGGAGGATTCATGTTTCAGCCGCCTGAGCACCTCTAATCCCGGCATTCCCGGCATTCTGAGATCGAGTAGCGCGGCATCAAATGATTCCTGCCGCAACCTTTCAAAAGCCTGTTCACCATTCCCGGCTGTGGCTGCGCTGAATCCATTTATTTCAAGAGCCTGCCGGCACGCGACGCGCATGGATTCATCATCATCAATGACGAGCACTTTGCCTTGCGTGGACATCAGGCGCCTTCCTGGCCTCTGGGCAATTTTATTGTAAACCGGCTGCCCTGCCCTGGATTGCTGCTGACGGTGATCTCGCCGCCATGAGCCTGGATTATGCCATAGCTGACCGAAAGCCCCAGACCGGTCCCATGGCCGACATCCTTCGTGGTAAAGAAAGGGTCGAATATACGATTTATGTTTTCACTCGGGATACCGCAACCTGTATCGCAAACGCTTACTTCAATAGTTTTGCCGGCATCGCTCTCCTGGGTTGCCAGCGTCAGGATACCCTTTCCGCTCATGGCGTCGGCGGCATTGATAATTATGTTTATGAAGACCTGCTGCAGCTGCAATTGATCTGCCTGGATTCGTGGAACGCCGGCGCTGTAATGCCGTTCGATTTCAATATTTTGAAACAAGTATTGCCGCTCGAGCATTTTGACTGTGTCATCCAAAAGTAAGTGCACATCCACGGGGGCCACCTTCGGATCGCGCGGCCGTGCAAAATCGAGCAGGCTTTGGACGATGGAATGGCAGCGCTTGGTTTCCTTCTCTATCCTTTCGAGATTTTCCAGCATCCTCCCATCCGCTGCCGATTGCTGTATGACGAGGCGGGTGAGGAGCAGGATGCTGCCCAGCGGATTGTTGATTTCGTGCGCAACGCCGGCAGCGAGTTGTCCTATGGTGGCAAGGCGGTCCGCTTGCAGGAGTTTTTCCTGGTTTGCTCGGCGCCGTTCTCGAATTACCTCCTGCATCCTGTTGAAAGAATTCACCAGTTCTTTGATTTCCGGCGGTGCATGTTTGATTTTGATTTCTCTTAAGGTGGGGCCGGCTGCAATTTCTTCTATGGCTGTTCTGAGCTCATTCACCGGCTTCAGGATGAAATGCAGGATGGCATAGATAGCCATTGCGTTGACCAGCAGTAATGCCAGGATCAGGATCAAAATCAGATGAGAGCCAAGCCAGGCAGACAGGAGCATTGACGAATGACGAATGACGATTGACGAATATAAGCCTAGGGTTTGGGATAGCATCGGATTTTTATCCAGTTGCAATGCAAACGGATCTGAACGCAACGGGTATGTTTCCAATCGTCAATCGTCATTCGCCAATCTCAAATGGTTTGGAACTTTTCGCTTGCTGTTCCGCAGATCGGGCAGTTCGCCGGAGGATTCCCCATCTCGATATGGCCGCAAACAGGGCACAGATAAAACTTAGTTTCGGCTATATCTTTGCCTTGCGATACTGCCTCGAGTGCCAGCTTGTAAAGCCGCGCATGGACTTCTTCTGCCTTGGTGGCAAATGCGAACATACGCTTTGCCTTGTGATTTTCCACTTTAGCCTGATCAAGCATCGGCGGATACATTTCGGAAAATTCGTGGGTTTCTCCCTCAATGGCAGCGCGCAGGTTATCTGCCGTGGATTGGATGCCGTTCATCGCGTTCAGATGTCCTAACGCATGGATGGTCTCGGCCTCCGCCGCCGTCCGGAAGAGGCGGGCAATGTTGCCGAATCCTTCCTGTTCGGCTTTTTGGGCAAAGGCCAGGTACTTCCGGTTTGCCTGGCTTTCTCCTGCAAACGCTTCCCTCAAATTAATTTCTGTAGTTGCCATATCCACCTTTCTCTTTTCTGTTATTGGTCATTTGTGTTTCGTCAATCTGTCTGGCGCCATTAAAGACGCTGCGGGGTGATTGCTTTTTCCCTCTTTCACCCAGTCGGCTGCTACGCGGCCGACAACGGGCGCGCATGTGATTCCATGTCCGCCAAGTCCGGCGACCCAGTACAATCCTTCCAATCGCGAGTCAGCGCCTACGACAAACATTTCATCAGGAGCAAAAGTGCGCATTCCTGACCATGCGCGAGCCACCCCGGCATCCGCCAATGTCGGAAGCCAGTGTGCCGCCTTGGCTGCAATACGCTCCAATTCAGCCTGATCGGTCATTTCTCCCTGCTCCGGAGTCACCTTAACGGTGTCGCAACCGCTCATGAGCAACCCGCCGCTCTCCGGCCGGAAATAAAATTCTTCCCCAACAATCCAGATCACAGGCCATTGAGGATTCACTTGCGGCAAAACTTCTGTAATGAGCAAATGCCTGCGATAAGGGGTGAAAGGCAACGAGTAGCCGCTGAAAGAGCTCGAGATCGAGGCCCAAGCCCCATTTGCAATAATCACCTTGGAAGCTTCGATGAATCCGTTGGAAGTCTCGACGCCTACCAGCCGGCTGTTGCGAATTTGAAGGTTGTGGAATTCAATGCCCAGCCCCATTTCGGCGCCATCCCGGCAGGCGCCGCGAATGAAACCCTGCAGGATAGAATGCACGTCGAGCACGCCGTCGTCAGGTTTGTAAGCCGCGATCTCGAGGCCCGGCGCGAGCATTGGTATCTGCTCGTAAATTTTGGAAGCGTCTCCACGCCGGACATTGGCTTCAGGATTCTGGTCGCACCACGCGTTGAGCGTGGCAGCATTTTCAGATCGAGCCGCCAGGTAAACTCCAACATCGTTCACCAGCAGTTCAGTGGCGAAACCTTCAGGTGGATTATGGTAGAAATACGCAGATTCGCGCGCCAGGTTGTTCAGCAGCGGGTTGGGAATAAAAGTGCGCAAAATCGCAGCATTGCGGCCGGTGGATTGAGTGCCCGCAATCTTTTCTCTTTCCAGCAACAATACATTGTGTAAGCCCTTGCGCGTAAGGAAATAAGCCGTTGCTGCTCCTGCCATGCCTGCGCCTATGATGACGATCCGGTCGTTGCTCATGAAGTCTCTCCAACAAAATGGAACCGTGAATGATAGCAGAAGCAGGAAGCCAGAAGCCAGAAGCCAGAAGCCAGAATAAATTGGAAGTGGGACTCAACAGAAAGAATTTATCAATTAATATTTGTCATTTATTAATTGCAGTTTAGGACTGCACAGGCCAATGAC
>JAHFUH010000121.1 GCA_023265215.1 Acidobacteriota bacterium | reverse complement strand
ATACGCGAACTCGTGCAGGTTGGTTTTGCCCAGCAAAATACAGCCGGATTCCAAAAGCCGATCCACAGCCGCAGCATTTTCCTTCGGAAAATATTTTTTCAAGATTTGGGAACCGGCGGTTGTTCGGATGCCCCTGGTATGGAAGAGATCTTTCACGCTGATCGGGATGCCGTGCAATACACCTCGATATTTTCCTTTTGTAATTTCTTTTTCAGCCTGCTTTGCCTGGGAAATCGCAATTTCAGATGTAACGGTAATATACGCGTTTATGAAAGGCTGCATTCGATCAATGCGTTTGAGCAGGAAATTCGTGAGCTCGACGGGAGACACTTTCCTGCGGCGGATCAGCGGGGCGAGTTTGGAAATTGTAAGTTCGTCGTTATTATCCATATCACTCCATGGCTCAAAGCGTCGAAATCCGCTAAAGCGGATATGATACTCTTCTGACATGCATTTGAGGGATGAGTTTCAGCGACTGGAACAGGAAATAGTCGGCTGCAGACGCTGCCCCCGGCTGGTGGAATGGCGCGAAAAAGTTGCGCGCGAAAAAGTCCGCAGATTCAGGAAACAGGAATATTGGGGACGCCCGGTGCCGGCTTTCGGTGAACCAGAAGCCGCGCTGGTAATTGTGGGGCTGGCGCCTGCGGCGCACGGTGGAAATCGTACCGGGCGCATGTTTACAGGCGACCGCAGCGGCGAATGGCTGTTTGAAGCCTTATACAGGTTTGGTTTCTCGAACCTGGCTGCTTCCGTCAGCGGCGATGATGGGCTGGTGTTGCGTCAATGCCTGATAACCGCGGCGCTGCGTTGCGCGCCTCCTGACAACAAACCGTTGGCCGAGGAAATGAATAATTGCCGGAGCTACCTTATTCGTGAACTTCAGCTGGCAAGCCGAAGAACTGTTGTCGTTGCCTTGGGACAAATCGCGTTCCGGGCTTTTGGGAGAACAAGGCTGGAAATGGGTGAGCAGCCCATAAAGCAGCTGAAGTTTCGGCATGGAGGCGAATGGCTTTTGCCTGAAGGCTTTATTCTGCTCTCTTCCTATCATCCAAGCCAGCAAAACACCCAGACCGGGAAGCTGACGCGCTCCATGTTTTACGATATATTCCGCCGCGCGGCATTGATTGCCGGGGTATCCTGACCGTGATGGATCCTGCCGGATTTTACGAAACCTCCATGCGCGTGGGGATGGATTGTTTTTCAATCGATACATGGTACAGCTATATGATAATTTCCTTTCTAGCTAGCTAATGATAGGGTTTTGCAATGTCGCACGAGACAAAAATACCGGTGCACCTGGAATCCAGAACCGAGTTGTCGGACGGTCTGGCAATTATCCGGTTTGCTCTTGAACGTGATTTTTTCTTCGAACCCGGACAATATGCCACTCTATGGCTTACTCACGGGGGGAAAACGTTTGGGCGTCCCTACACGATGGCCTCATCTCCTTCGGAAACTCGCGTTCTGGAGTTCTATGTCAACCTGGTCCGGGAAGGGAAATTGACCTCTTCGCTATGGCAATCGGACGTCATCGAGGGCCTGAGACGGCGTGAAAAGGGAACAAAGGCGGCGGTCACAGGGCCTAAGGGCCGCTTCATATTGGATGTAAAGGATCCGCGCGATATGGTTTTCGTTGCATCGGGCACCGGGCTTGCGCCGTTTGTAAGCATGATCCGAAATTTAAACGAAAACTTCCTGGCAGCTCCCCAGTTTTTCCACCCGCGTAAAATCTTTCTTATTCACGGAGTAAGCTACCCGGGCCATCTGGGATATCGCGAAGAGATGGAAAAGCTTGCTGCCGAGAGCGTGCAGGATCCGAAACGGAAGCTTGCACTAATTTATTTTCCAACAATCAGCCGGCCTTTTATAGATTCATCATGGGCGGGGCTCACCGGAAGAGCCGAAAATATATTCAATTTCCCCGCCATACCGAAATCAGGACCGCTCAATTTGGAGGACAGCGTCCGAAGCATGGTGGGCGCCATCTTGCGGCCCGAAACCCACGTGGTATATGTCTGCGGTTATCCGGGAACCGTCGATAACATCATCAAAGTATTATCTCACAGGGGATTCAGGACCGACGCGGACGTTCAATGCGAAAAATATTATCCGTAGCCTCGTCCGGGCAGTGGGCCGGTTGGAAAACCTGGGAATTATCAACGTCCGGAAAATTTTAGGGGTGTTGAGATGAGGATAGCGGTGACAGGGGCATTTTCTTATTCTGGGAAATATATTGCCGGCCGCTTGCTGGCGCGTGGGGATGAAGTCATCACGTTGACAGGGCACTCCCAGCGCCCCAATCCTTTTGGCGGACACGTGCGCGCCTTCCCGCTCAATTTTGCGGATTCCACGGAACTTGTTGCCGGCCTGAGAGGTTCCGATGCGTTGATCAACACCTATTGGGTTCGTTTCGACAAAGGTGAGAACACCCAACCTGCTGCTGTGACGAATACGAGCCGCCTTGTGGCTGCGGCTGTTGAAGCAGGCATCCGGAGGATCGTGCACATCAGCATAACCAACCCGTCTGCAGAATCGAAACTGCCGTATTTTCAGGGCAAGGCTGCGAATGAAGAGATTGTAGAAGGTTCCGGAATTTCATATGCGATCCTGCGCCCGACCGTGCTTTTTGGAACAGAGGATATTCTCATCAACAATGTCGCCTGGCTGCTGCGCCGGTTCCCCTTTTTCACCCTGCCCGGAGACGGAAGCTATCGCTTGCAGCCGGTCTACGTGGATGATCTGGCGGTGCTCGCTGCGGATGCGGTGTATGCAAGCGAGAACTGCGTCTGGGATGCGGTAGGGCCCGACATCTTCACTTTCCGGGAAATGGTGGAGTTGATTGGCGCAAAAATTGGGGCGCGCAGGCCGCTAATCAGCACTCCCCCGCGCCTGGCGCTTGCGGCGGCGAAATTGCTGTCCCTTTTTGTGCGGGATGAGATTCTCACCTCTGAAGAAATTGATGGTTTGATGGCCGGCCTGCTGGTGTCTAAAAAACCGCCTCGATGCAAAACCCATCTGGGGGACTGGCTGGAGGAAAACAAATCCAGTGTAGGGATGAAGTACGCGTCGGAATTGCAGCGGCACTTTACATAGGGGACGCGGAATACACGGAATACGCGGATAAACGCGGAAGAAACAAATCCGCGTTCCTTCAGCCTGCGTCGGCTGGGCGGTTTCGCAACACATGGCTCACAATCATCCGAATATCGTTGTAGTCGTAACTGTCGCCCAATTCGCTTCGGATCGCGCTTACAGCTACAACTTTTTTATCCATGATGAAAGCCAATACCGTCTCAATCGTTTCCGCGGACAGCACGTCATACACGTTGATTTCCCCGCCGGCAATCCACCGGGTCATATGGTGCTTGATCGTACTCTCCGTGAGACCCCGAATAGCTGCGATTTCACCCACAGTTTTTCCCTGACGGTGCAAATCGAGCGTGTCCTTATAGGTGCCTCCCTTCTCTTTTTTGCTGGAGGTAGTGGAACTGACTACCTTTGTGAACTTGTCCCTGGCGTGAACCGGTTCGGCGCTATAAAGTACTTCATCCAAAAACCGGCCATGGTAAAGCCTGTCGACTCTGTTCCAGCAGGTTTCTTCTATAAGCTGAACATGTTGGAGATATCGTTTCACTTTTTTCTTGTAGGCAAGCTCATTCGTGTGAACGCGCAGCGGTGTAATGATCTGGCCGGCGATCTGGTCGGTAAAGTATCGGATTGCCTTCGCGCAGCGTTCTTTCAGCATTGCTACGCCGCTTCGATCGCTTTCAGTCGCCGCAATCAAGCGTTGCAACTCACGCTGAAACTTCTCGGCAATAATATTTATGTTGCGCACTTGCTCGCAGATGCTTGCGTGGAGCGCCGTTGCTGCTTCCTTATCCGGAATATCCTTTTTTGCAATCAGATCCTGCCATTCTTCCATGTGCGCGGACAAATCGGTAAACGAAAATAGGCGCAACAACAGGTGATTGGCATACAAGGCCTTTTCCCGATCGAACACGTTTTGCAATTCGCCGGTTGAGTGATGGGCAGCGCTGAAATCTCCGATTCTTTTATCGCTGTGCAGAGCATTGGGAGGGATGAGCGAATGCAAAACAATCCCCTCCAGCGACCGGCAGCGGCTCAGCGCGACATACACTTGCCCTGCGGCAAAAGATCGCCCCGCATCTATGATCACTTTGTCGAAAGTCAATCCCTGGCTCTTGTGTATGGTGATAGCCCAGGCGAGGCGAAGTGGAAACTGGCTGAATGTACCGAGCTCCTTCTTGACCACCTCACCCGATTCCGCATCGACGCTGTAGTCGATGTTTTCCCATCTTTCGCGATGCAGCTCGTAGTCCTTTCCTCCATCGCTGAATGTGACGGTGATTTTGTCCCCGCTGAGATTCTTCACAACGGCAAGCTTGCCGTTGTAATACATCCCCTCCTCGGTGTCGTTGCGAATGAACATCACCTGCGCGCCGGCTTTCAGGTGAAGTTTTTTATCGCAGGGAAACAGGTTGTCGGGAAACTCTCCTTCGGTCTGCGCTTCAAACGAATGCATTTGCCCCGGAAGTTTTAACAGCTCGGAAGCATTGACGCTGTCGGCCTTATAGTTGTGCGTGGAGAGTAGGATATATCCTTTTTCTGTGGCTTTGAAATTGGGATCGTAGCGCTCCCGCAATCGCTCGTAATCGTCGGCATCCATTTCGTGGTTTCGGATGTGACTGAGAAGCGCAAGGAATCGCGCATCGCTTTGCCGGTAAATCGTCTGCAGCTCAATTTCCGCTGCGCTAAGCCGGGACCAGACCAGGGAATCGAAGAAATACGGACTGCGGTAGTATGTCTTCATGATATTCCAATCCGGTTCCTTCACAACCGGCGGCAACTGATGCATGTCTCCGAAAAGCAGGACCTGCACATCCCCGAACGGACGTTCGTTTCGACGGACGGTGCGCAGGACAAAATCGATTGTATCGAATATGTCGCAACGCACCATGCTTACTTCATCGATGATGAGCGTGTCCATTTCCCGAAGCACTTGTCGCTTGTCCTTGCGGAAGTGTATGTGCTCATGCAGCAAACGCCTTTGGTTCGTCGCTATGTTCAAGTCCACGAAATCATTGCTGGGAACAAAGCAGGTGAGCGGCAAGCCAAACATCGAATGAATCGTAACGCCGCCGGCATTGATTGCAGCGACTCCGGTGGGAGCAACGACCACGACATTCTTATTCGTCTTTTCGACGATTTGTTTCAGCAGGGTTGTCTTTCCGGTTCCCGCCTTTCCCGTGATGAAGCAGTGTTTGCGCGTGAACAGGGCGAACTGCTTGGCAATGTCGAATTCAGGATTGGTCATTTCGGAATTCCGCAGGAATGAATGGTGCTAATCTGGCCCGGCACCATTTCCCCCCATTTTCCCTGTCGCACCAGATATGCAAATGAATATCTGGGAGCAGGTCACGGCGTGTCTCGGGATCAAGCTCGTAAGCTCTCGCAAGCCGGTCGAGTGAAGAACCGTAAGCATCCGCCGCCTGTCCGTATACAGAATCCCGGTCCCGGTCTTTTCCCAAGATGGAATCACTCGCTCCCATATCCAAGATAGTCTCTGGTTACATGACTTTCTAACAGAATATTTTGCCTCTACAGCGAATTTCAAGGGATAGGTACCATAAGCTGCCGTTGTGCCTGTGAATCCTCGCAATCTGGCGGCTCATAAACTTCTGATAAAAATAGAAATAGAATATGTAACTTCGGCATCCAGCCTTGCCGATTCATCGAATTCAGTGATATTTTATAGCAGAATTGCAGGCTTTAGATAGGGATTTGGATACACCTATAGCGCAGCTTTCCCGTGACTCCACAGCGCTTCCAGAATTTGAAGTTCGAGCTTGCTCAGTTTGGGGCGCCGCATGGTTTCTCCTATGTGGTATCCGATTCTACTATGTTGTGTTATACAGGCAAAATAAATTATGTACAGTTAAAAGCAAAGAAGGGAGACATGTTATGGCCAAAAAGACAAAACCCATGGAGGACATCCTCGACACGGTGCATCCATCCCGTCGACGCTTTCTGTCGCGCCTTCTGCTGGGAGGCAGCACGATGGCGTTGATCGCCGGGCCGGTGTCAAAACTGCTCGCCGAGGGCCCTGTTCCAGCGGATGGGAAAGGCAAGGGCGGGGGCAAAGGTAAAGGCGATGGTGCCAAGGGTAAACGCGGTGGCGGCAAGGGCCGAGGCAATGATGGTAAAGGTAAGGGCGATGGTGGGAAAGGTCGAGGCGGTGGTAAGGGGAAGGGCGATGGCGGGAAGGGAAAGGGACGGTAGCGCTGCGCAAGCGCAAATCTGTTTTGAATCGCGGCCGTTGCGTCGAAATCCTTTTCTGGCGCTTGCTCCGGGGGATGACGAGTATCTCGCCTACGACTTGATGAGCGGCCGCCTGCACCGGCTCAATCCCGCAGCTGCATTGATTCTCGAACTCAGTGACGGAAGCCGTAGCGCAGAGGATCTGCGCGTCGAACTCACTGCGATTGAGAAAGGATTGGTCTGGGCCGCATACGCGAAGTGGATTGAGCGGGCTTACGGCGAAGGGCTCTTCATTTTAGAAGGCCCGTGCCCAACGCCGCCCACAGTACGCGATATCCTGTCCCACGCGCGTGCCTTACGCCAGGATGGAAAAGTGTTGGCTGCTTTCGTTTGTCAGCGCCACGCTACGCTGCTATTTTCCTGCGATGCCGGCGAATGGCTGTTTCTCGGAGAGATCGCGCACATCATTGGCCGCCGCGCAGACGCGCGGGAAGCCTACGAAAGGTACCTGGAACTTCAGCCGGACGATGCGGAAATCGCACATATCCTGACTGGTCTGCGGGATGAACCGGCGCCGGAGCGCGCGCCGGACCGCTGCATCGAACAACTGTATGCGCGGTTTGCGGACGGCTACGAAAACAGCATGTGCAATGACCTCGGCTACCAGGCTCCGGGCCGTCTCATCGAAGCCATCGTTGTTGGAATTGGTGGACTGAGAAATCTCGATATGCTGGACCTTGGTTGCGGCACGGGCCTGTTCGGACGGGAACTCCGGACGAGAGCGCGGCGCTTGACTGGAGTGGATCTCTCGCCCGAGATGATTACCCATGCGCGAAACACAGGATTCTATGACGTCCTCGATATCTGCGAAATAACGTTCTGGCTGCGCCGCCGCCCCACTGCCGAATTTGATCTGATCGCCGCGTGCGACAGCTTTATCTATTTTGGCGATCTTCGTCAGGTTGTGATTCCTGCGGCGCAATTGCTCCGCCGGGGCGGTTGGATGGCGTTCACCGTCGAACGTGGGGAATCCGAGCCATTCCGGCTGACGGATTCCGGACGCTATTCCCACACGGCATCGCACGTCCGCCGCGTCGCTGAGGAGGCGGGTCTCCGGATCGCGAGCATCTCCGAAACTCTCCTTCGCTATGAATATGGACAGCAGGTCACCGGAATCGTGGCAGTCTTGCGGCAATCGGATTGATTAGTTTGGGTTTCAACGCTCTGTCATTCTTGGCACAGTAGATTTTCGATTGCTAAGAATTATCCGCGATTTGGTAGGAGAATCATAGGGATAGGTACCATAAGCTGCCGTTGTGCCTGTGAATCCTCGCAATCTGGCGGCTCATAAACTTCTGATAAAAATAGAATATGCAAACTTCGGCATCCAGCCTTGCCGATTTATCGAATTCAGTGATATTTTATAGCAGAATTGCAGGCTTTAGATAGGGATTTGGATACACCTATAGCGCAGCTTTCCTGGGCATTGCTGCTTATGCCTGAGTGACTACCCCCAACGCCTGACCTGGAACCAAAATAATCGCTTTCCATAGTTGAGGTCAACCGTGGAAACCTGGTCACTGTTTGTTCCATTTTTAATGGGTGTCCACAATCTTAGCTTTTTATCAGGCTAAGTTTGCACTTTTTATAAAGGTGCTAATTTTGCCTGGCACCATTTTCCCCACCGCACCATTTTCCCCAAAGGGATTTGGGTCCTAAGACCAGCCGCAAGGGGGGGGTGCACGATCTGGGTCCGTGCAGCGGCCCGGCGCGATCGCTGTGTTGCTCGTCGTCAACGATGTCCCCGCATCGCCTCCTCCTCGCGCCTTGCGCTCACAGTGCAAGCCCCATGCGCGCGACCCCTCCTAATACTCGGACAGGCTCCTGGACAATTTATAAGCCGGCCCATCAAACTTGACATCAAATCGGATAAGGATGCCCGCTTCGCCGACGATATTCTCAGCGACGGCGAGGACGCTCTTCATCGCAAAGAAACTGTGGTCCAAGGCAGCTAAAATCTTCTCCACCTCGGGGGAAATGCTCTCAGTCGCCGAGATCGTGGTTTCGATGGCAGAAAAGATCTTTTGAATGTCGAAGATTATAGTATCCGAAATGGATAAAATATTCTCAGCTTAAGGAAAGATCTTATTCGTGATAGATAATATCATATTAATGGTAACGATTATCTTGTTAATGATAATATAGATATATTAAATAATTACAAAGATTATATATATTATTATTAAGATCTATATAATGTATAATATGATCATATCTATTATAGATAAGATCTATTATATATATTATAAGATCTAATAACTAATAGAAAAAATCTTCAATGCGTCTAACAACATTGTAAAAAACTGACGTCGAGTTAACTTAAATGAAATCAATTATATAGTGATAGCCTACAACAATAGTAATCGAAATGTAAAAGATCTTTTCAGCCACGAAAACCATGATCTTTATTAAGAATAAGATCTATTGTATAATAACAATGATCTTAATAATAATATAAAAGATCTCATGTATAATAAAAAAGATCTATTTACTTGAAAATAAAATGGTCGTAGCCATGGAAAAGATCTTTTCGTTTGCAAATTCCATGTTCTAATCGACTGAGACCGTGGTGTCCGTCGCGCAAAAGATCTTTTCTGACGTCGAGACCATGGTCAGAGTCAAGAAGAATGTTATCTCGGCCATGAAGAAGCTGTTCTCCAGCATTGAGACCATCTTCTCAGCGGCGGAGACCTTGGTTCCCGCTATCGAGACCATGGTCTCGATGACCCAAGCAATGGTCTTCCTGGTCGAGACCACGGTCTGTGGAACGAAGACACTTTTCTCAGAAGCGGAACCCATTTTCTTCGCATCTGAGACCGGGTTCTCCATTACGGAGAAGGCCGTCGGCGAAGCGCCGACTGTGTTCGTATAGCCACCAACCAATCATCTAACCTCGATTACGAAATTGGCCGTGTAGCGGCCAATTGAATTTAGGCCGGCCTTTTAAGGCCGGTGCCGGGAAGCAACAGATAATGCGTCGCGTCAGCGACGCCTGAGGTCAGGCCGTTGCTGACGCGACGGATTTTTCATTTCACAAATTTGTCCCGGCACTGAAAGGCCGGGACAAATTCATCCCGGCTGCTACGCGGCTTGCAACTCGGACGATACACAGCACTGTGCTGTTATATAAGATTGGATGCTCAAAGATTACGGTGTCTGAGTTCCTTTTCGGTAAAGCCGAAATAGTGGCCTATTTCGTGAATGACGGTCTGTACAATTTGTTCTTCCATATCGCTCTGGTTGCTGAAGGCTATCTCAAAGCTGTTTTTATAAAGCTCAATTCGGGTTGGTTCCAACTGAATATTAAACACGGACCGCCTGTTGTATGGCACACCGGCAAAAATCCCGAATAGCAGATAGCCTTTATATTGATTTTGAAGTACACCCGGCACTTTATCCCTGGCCAGCACCTGGATGTCCTCTCTCTTTAATATCTCCCTGAATTTTTTGGGGATTCTGTTCAGGGCCTTTTCAATGGTTTTGTCGAATTCACTTAGTTCCATGGCTTAAACATAAGTGTGAGCAATGTTAAAACAGCTTTCATTGAGTTTTGCGATTAATACCGGTTACGCATGGCCCCATGCTCGCGATGCCCTCTAATTCTCGGACAGGCTTCTAAGTATTTCATGATGATGTCTTCGCTGAAACCAATTTCTGGTGTTTGATTTGGACAATATCGCTACCGTCCGCAGTTTAGGGCCTGCGCAGAAATGAATTCACATTCTGGCGCGAGCGCCGGGCGGGCAGATGCAAGGCGCCGCGACGCAGGCGATGCGGTGCCATCGTCGAGGAGCGGCACCGCCGCAGATGCCCGTCCGCCGCCGCGCCCTTTCAGGCTGCGGCCCGCAGGCCCGCTGGCTAGGCGCGAGCGGGTCTGGGGGCCTGCAGCAGAATGTGAAGTTATTTCTGCGCAGGCCCTTAGGGCGAAATCTGCATGGTTTCATCAATGGATAAAGTTGGAAGATCCGCCCTGTAAGAATCTGTTGGCCTTGCGGTAATGCGGAAATGTTTGGCGCCGTCCACCTCGGTGATATACTCATACCCCCAGGGATTGCCCTCTGGAAATGTGCTGATTACGTTCGAATTCCGCAGTTGTTCGAGGGTCGCATAGCTACCGTTTGCAGCCAAATAGAGCCTCTGCGATTGCCCAAGGGAAAGCAGATCACGCTTGACAGCCACCAGATTGGTCTGCTTCGCCAGCGGCTTGCCGTTTGTCACTCCCTGGATTTGAGTGGAATAAATAAAACAGCCAATTCCGAGCACTATTAAAAGCCCAACCATTCCTAAGGTAGCTCTCATGGTATCCAACCTCGTGGGCAGAACCCCCAACAACCTATGTTCTGCTGTCCAACCTTGTATCGGCCCAGATTGACTTGAGAGATTAGAATATTGTGCAATCAAGGCCTGCAATGTTCGGTATCAAATTTATCAAAGTCTAACCCACCACGTATTTGCTGCAGTATCGCCACGGCACAGTCGTCCGCAAAGGCGTTGGACTCTCATTCTTCTATTACTCGCCGCCCACTTCTTTGGTGGCGGTGCCTGTGGCCAGCACGGATGCGCTTTTTATGTTCCAGGAGACTACCGGTGATTTTCAAACTGTCACGATCCAGGCCAGGTGACCTGCCGGGGTCACCAACCCCAGGCAACTCGCCTCGCTTCTAAACTTCACACTGCGTCCGGATGGTGTGACCTACGTCTCGCAAGACTGCCAGAAACTGCCCGAACGGGTTATGCGCCGGTGTGGTTACGTCCTTGGAGCTTTAAGGGCGCAATATTAGCAGGCGAGCCACAACGATAAGTGAATGCGTGGACACCCACTGATCTCCGGGAAAATCAGTGGGTGTCCGAGCAGCCACGCATTCTCTTACCGCTGATTCAGGGACTCCATAGGACATCCGCCCGGATGGCAAGTGGTTCCTGATGATCAAGCCACCCACGTCGACGAGTGCCACATCCACAGTGGCTGGCCCACGGCTAAAGATCAACATTGTGGTAAACTGGTTTGAAAAACTGAAACAACGGGTAAAGTA
>JAHFUH010000007.1 GCA_023265215.1 Acidobacteriota bacterium | reverse complement strand
CCTTAGATTTTCACTCTCCTTACGCCTTCTTAAATCTTCATTTCAAAAAAATTATTTACCTCATCAATTAATCCAATTTTCTCTGCTTCCTAGCTGTCTATTTTTTCGGGGGAACTCCACTTTATTCTCTTGGGATCTTGGTGACATGGGTGTCACCAGGCTAGTGACATTGGTGTCACTAGGGGTAGTCGGGGGTAGTTCAGCTGCCCTGGTGACATTTCTGACACCAGGGGGTGTTGAGGGTTGCGAATCATCAAAAACATCTTCAGATGAATTCGGAGTTCCTTCCGGAGGAGACTCTTCCGGAACCACCATTTTGAAATTTTTGTCCTCCGGGTGTTGCATCCACACATGCCAGAGGAATTCGTAAACATTTGCTCTGTTACCATGTGCGGAGTCATTGACATGCGTGACTTTTATCAGCTGATGTTCCGAGAGTTCGCAGAGGATCCGGATCACATGCCTGCGCGTGACATGAAGCTTTTCAGCCAACGTGGTATAAGACGGCCAAGCCCTCCCCTTCCCGCCGGCAAAATACGTCAGATACGCGTAAAGCTTTTTAGCTCGTTCCGAAACTTCAGATCGCTCATCCAGCCATTGTGGGATCCATGTCCCATGGAACTGGCGATGAGGATTAAAAGTATCGCCAGGCGCAAGTTTGTTCCCGGAATTTGCTACCTTTTTGCTACCGCAAACTCGGGAACCCTGATAAATACTAGATCTGGTGCAGCCGCAGGGATTTGAACCCCGAACCTTCTGATCCGTAGTCAGATAATTTTCTTCATAAGATTTCATTTTACAGAGTAAATAAATGCATATAGGTGCACATTAATTCGCGGTTTGACTTGTTATTTTGTCACTATATGTCACCATAAAACATGGCTCGTTCAGCGCTGCTCGTCCCGAAATATGATCCCTCTCGGCAAAGCGGCTGGTGGATCTCCATTCCTCCCCGTCTCAGTGATACCGGAAAGCGGCAGAAACGATTCTTTGCGGCAAAACGAGACGCTCTTGCCGAAATTCAACGTTTAAAAGTCCGTCGGGAAAACCACGGGATTGGTGCGAAGCTCCTCAGTCCTGCCGATGAGCAACAAGCCGCAAAAGCTATAGGGTTACTCAAAGAGGCTGGAATCGAGGTACAACTTTCCGAAGTGGTGGGGGACTATCTCCAACGTTGGCGGCAACAGAATGCTAGCGTTACATTACAGACCGCCTGGAAGAAATACATCGCTCACCTCGTAGAAAATGGTTGCAGTGAGGCACACCAAAAAAACCATGAACGAACTCTCAAGCGATTCTCCAATCTTCATGAGAAGCTTCTCACTGATCTCACTGCCCATGAGATTGAGAATGTTATCGAGGGCAGCTCTAAGAGCTATTACAATGTACAACTACGGGAACTTCGATCCGTTCTTAATTTCGGGATAGGCAAAAAATGGCTCATGGTAAACCCTGTGCAGGAAGTCGGCTTCAAAAAGCGCAAATTGGGAGAAGTTGAAATCTATTCTCCCGAGCAAATCCAGAAGGTAATGGAAGAAGCAGCTTTCCTTTACCCAGAATTAATTCCATCTATTGCATTGATGAGTTTTGCTGGTATCCGCCCGGACTGCCAAGGAGGGGAAATTACTAGAATTACCTGGGACAGCATTATTATGGACGATGCAAATCAGCGAATCGAGCTACCCGGAAGCGCTACCAAGACTGGCAAACGCCGTACTATTACTATTCGTTTACCGCTAGCCTCATGGATTGAGTGGCACAAGAAGAGAGAAGGCTCAACTAATGGATTGGTATGTCCAATAAAAGGTGAACCACTTCGAAAGAAAATTCGGAAAATTTTTACTACTGCGAAAATTCAACGAATTCAGGATGGGCTCCGCCATTCATTCGGGTCCTATCTTGCGAAGAGCGAGGGCCTAGATAAGGCGGAACAGGAGTTAGGGCATCAAGGAGGCCGGGAAGTTCTCAATCGTCATTATCGGACTGATGTCAGAGATGCTGATGTCAGAGATGCTGATGCCAAGAAATTCTGGGATCTCAAGGCACCGCAAATCAAGTCAAGCGAAGAAGAACAGCTCGTTTCACTTCAGCACAATGAGCAGGCTTTATGTGATTCCACCAACAGTTAACTTGGCAAGCGCCTTTTCGATTTCGTTTCTATTGAAGCGAAGCGTCTTATTATTTAGTTTGGTTACAGGAATTAGTCTGCGGTGAACCAAGCCTCGCAATGTCCGCTTAGAAACGCCAATAAAATCAGCAGTTTCTTCGGGAGTCATCCAATGTCCAGGTATACGTATTTTATTCATCCAATATTATTAAATTGATCTTTCCAAAAGCCTTTTATTTTACAGGATCTACAGTTCTTTGCTACCCGTTTTCCCATAAAAACTATGTATGAGAAATTAGACATTTTCATTGCGCATTTGTTCAAATGATTTTCACTTAATTATATAAATATTATCCCACTATCTATCGCGCCTTTTTTACCCTATATCCATAAACATAAAAGCTCGCGAAATCCCCTCTTGTGCAAATGAAAGAAGGCTCATGTTAATCACTATAGCGTGAAACCTATAAATACCAGCAATCCGATTAGCAGTAATTTGGTATTGAATGGATGTTTGGAACTTCTGGAGCAACGCGGGAAAATGAAAGCGATTTTAGCCTGGCAAGCAATTGTTGCGTCGATCCAACTTTATTATTGCAGCGGAAGTAGACGCAATCGAGTTCGGATGGGATCAATTGTGAGTAATGCTCCCGCTTCTAACTCAGTGGTCATTTGTCGAAGAGCCTGGATAACTGGCTGCCCAATGACGTCCGGGCTAACGTCCTGGGAGCGAATTTGTACTACACTAGGTTTATCGCCATGTGTGACAGCTAGAATTGCGCTAAAATCAAGATCGTGTGTAAGCACAACATAATCATGAGTTTTGGCGTATGCCATGATTTCGGCATCTGGAGCATCTATTCTTCCAAGAGCCGACCAGTGTACTGTATCTATGCCTGCATCGATAAGCTTGGGAATCCAGCGCTTCGACAGATTCATATCGACCAGCAACTTCATTTGACAGCCAGGACAACCTCTCGTTCTTCTGTTCGCCATGCAGCATAACGTAGGGCTTGCATGATATCTTCACGTTCCAAATAGGGATAATCGGCTAGGATGTCATCAACAGCATAACCAGCTCCAATTTGGCCAACGATCATGCCTACAGTAACCCTCATACCGCGAATGCACGCTTTTCCGCCCATGATGGAAGGGTCTTGGGTGATACGATCGAGGTATTCCATTTGTAAAGAATTTATCACGGCCGTCAAATGGTTAAAGTTCTTTGGAGGAAGGGCAATGCCCCAATGGCGGCAACTTTCAGAAAAGACTGCTATTAATCCTGGTCGGATTGCCATCGGAAGTCGAGGAAGAACGCTTGTGCAGCGTCGTATGGCCTCATGGCTCAGTTTTTCCGAGCAGTTGCCTTCTTTGAGACATCAGTGTGGACAGGGAAGGTTCTGGTTCAATTGGAAGCATGTTTTGATCATGAAAATCGCATTTGTGAAATCACCTTTTCCGCACATACCACTGTCCACGGAAGTCTATAGAAGTTTATTTTGTGAAAACAAAGCTAAACAAACTGAACTTCCCCCGAAATTGAGGAGAGCCCGAGGCAGTGATAAAGAAAGCACTGCAACATGCCAAAACCACCAAAAAACTACGATCAACAATTCAAAAAAAATGCAGTCAGTCTGCTG
>JAHFUH010000120.1 GCA_023265215.1 Acidobacteriota bacterium | reverse complement strand
GGAAATTCGTGAGTGGATACCGCAGTTATTTTGACCCCTTCGATTTTCGCCCATTCCAGCGATCTCAGAGCCAATTCGTACCAGGTGCAAGCGCCGCTGTTGGTAAGGTGATACGTGGATCTGCAGCCGCCATTGATCATCCGCATTGTATGGGATGCAAGATCGGCGGTGTAGGTGGGACTTCCTCTTTGGTCGTTGACGACGCGTAAGGGATCGCCCCGTTTTGCAGCGTTCACGATTGTCTGAATAAAATTTGCCCCGTTCCGGCCAAAGAGCCAGGAGGTGCGAAGGATAAGGTGATCCGGGCAGTTCCGGCGTATCAGTTCCTCTCCGAGTAACTTGGACCTTCCGTATGCATTTTGAGGATTCGGCGTGTCCTGCTCCAAATAGGCTTCTTGTTTAAAACCATCAAAAACGTAATCGGTGCTGTAATGAACAAGCAAGGCGCCCGAAGCTGCCGCCGCTTTCGCCAGGTTTCCAGGGCCCTCGCCGTTTACGGCAAAGGCCTCCTGCTGGTTATCCTCGCAATAATCCACGCGAGTTAGTCCAGCCGAATTAATGACGACATCCGGCTGAAATTCGCCAATGACCCTATGGCACTGGCTCAACTGCGTGATATCCATTTCATGCAAGTCCACACCTCGAACCTCGTCAGCCGAGTTGCACCCGGACATCAGGTCCGATCCCAACATCCCCAGACTGCCTACAATAAGAATTTTCATAGCTTTCTTGCCGAAATGTGGGACGCGGAATACGCGGATCATGCGGAATAACGCGGATTATTTTATTATATTTTTTCCGCGTTTTCCCGAGTATTCCAGGTTCAAATTCTTACCGCTCTGCAAGAGTACGCTGGCGCTGACCATACATTCGATCGTAGTAAGTCAGGTATTCGCCGTTGCGTACATGTTCCATCCACGAGGAGTTGCTGCGGTACCACTCGACGGTTGCGCGCAAACCGGCCTCGAATAATATTTCAGCATGCCAGCCCAGCTGGCTCTCCATTTTTGTTGAATCGATCGCATAGCGCCTGTCGTGCCCCGGCCGATCCTCAACGTAAGTGATCAGATTCTCATCTTTTCCCAACGACTCGAGAATACGCCGTGCGACTTGTATGTTCGGGATTTCCTGCTTTGCACCTACATTGTAAACTTCCCCGTCTCTCCCCCGGTGAAGCACAGCGTCCAGCGCGGCACAGTGATCCCGGACATAAATCCAGTCCCGCACGTTCAAACCGTCTCCATAAATCGGCAGCGGGAGTCCGGCCATTGCATTGCTGATCAGCAGCGGAATCAACTTTTCAGGAAACTGGTAGGGACCGTAATTATTGGAACAGCGTGTTATGATGCCGGGAAATCCATGAGTCTTGCAATAGCTGCGGACCAGAAGATCCGCCGACGCTTTGCTCGCCGCATAAGGACTGTTCGGCGCGATCGGGCTCAATTCAGTAAAGGCGCCTGAAGGTCCAAGGCTTCCGTAAACCTCATCCGTCGAAACCTGCAACAGGCGTGCGACTTTGTATTTCCGCGCCTGTTCGAGAAGATTCAACGTCCCCAAGACATTTGTCCGGACGAAATCCGCGGATTGCAGTATGCTGCGGTCGACGTGCGTCTCCGCGGCGAAATTGACGATTACATCCGCCCCTTTTTCAAGTATTCTGCCAACCAGATCTGCATCGCAAATATCGCCCTGGATGAAGCTGTGGTGCGGATTCTTCTCAAGCCCTGAGAGGTTTTCGAGGTTACCCGCATAAGTGAGCTTGTCGAGATTGACAATCCTGTAATCCGGATACCTATCCAGAATAAATCGTACGAAATTAGAACCTATGAACCCGGCACCGCCGGTGACCAAAATTCTCGACATTTCAGTTATCCTGAAGGTAGACGCGGCGTCCCGCCGCGTGACCGAGCACCATAAACATCGAAACGAACGCGGCGAGACGCCGCGTCTACCCTAAAGCACCCATTTTCGCAACAGTCTGACAGACCAGATTGGAGGCGTGAAGCAGTGATTCAAAAGTTCCGGCATCCGTCCACCAGCCTTCAAGAATGTCATATTGCATTCTGCCGTTGTTGATGTAGCAGTTGTTCACATCCGTGATTTCGAGTTCACCTCTTTTTGAAGGCTTGAGCGTTTTGACTATCTCGAATACATCCGCATCATACATATAAATACCCGTAACAGCATATTGAGAGGCAGGCTGTTCCGGCTTCTCGTCAATCCGGACAATCTGGTCCCCGCGTATCTCCGGCACTCCGAACCGCTGCGGATCCGGCACTTCCTTCAGGAGTATACGGGCACCGGATTTCTGTTCATTGAAGTTTTCAACATAGCGGGAGATGGAACCCTGCACGATGTTGTCTCCCAGGATTACGCAAATTGGATTTTTGTCCGCAAAGAATTCAGCGAGAGACAAGGCAGCGGCAATTCCCCCCTCACCCTCCTGATAAGCATAGTTGATGTGGTTCAATCCGAATTCTCTGCCGTTTCCGAGCAACCGGAGGAAATCGCCCGCGTTTTTCCCACCCGTTACAATCAGAATGTCGCGAATGCCCGCCTCCACCATCAATTCGATCGGGTAATAGATCATCGGTTTGTTGTAGATGGGCAACAGATGTTTGTTGGTTACCTTCGTGAGCGGATGGAGTCTGGTACCAAGCCCGCCGGCCAGGACAATGCCTTTCATTTAATCCTCGCTTCCTCAAGCTGCAGACAATAAAATCAAGGCGCTACTATAGCATAAGCCTGTTGGAGCGCGGGCATCCCACCCGCAAATTGTTTGGCTTTGTATGCGGGCGGAGCGCCTGATGCCACATAGGTTTATAATTTTGCCTTGGCCGCATATTGAGCCGCGTAGCGGCGGTCTGATTTTAGCCCGGCCTTTTAAGGCCGGGCTAAAATCAGACCGCCGCTACGCGGCCAAAAGCTAAAACTATGCGGCATTAGGCGTCTCGCCGGCAGAAATAAAAAACCGCCATGCCATGACCCGCTTTTTTCTGTAAAAGCCCAAATAATCAATCGCCGGCCGGCGAGACGCCGGCGCTCCCAGGAAATACCCTGCGGCATTGGGAGGGATTCGCGCTCCAGCATTAAAGCTTGCGTTGGAGTTCGTAGAGCTTGGCATATTTGAAGAAGACCGAAACCGCCGCCAGCATGGCCACTGCCAATCCGGGCGCGCCATCCAAAAATCCGCGCTTCACCAGATAGCTCCTGGTAAAAGCTGCAATCGGATTTCCAAGAAGCCTGATTGGAGTTACAGTCTTACCTCTCTGTTGAAAGTCACAGGCCGCCAGGGTGGAGTAGATTTCAAGCCGCCTCAAATAATCCGAGAGGCTTCGATAGGTGTAGTGGTATATCTCGCCTTTCAGCAAGCCGGGCTTCTCGGGCAGTTTCACCGATTCGTGGACCCGGCCTCCTTCCCACTTTCCTTTTCTGCGGTCAAAGAGCCTTAACTGCCAATCCGGATACCATTCCCCATGCCGGATCCAGCGTCCCAGGAAGAAAGCGATGCGGGGAATTTTGTATCCAGGCTTGAGGAATCCGTTGCGGGCCAGTTGTTGAATTTCCCGGCTGAGCTCCGGGCTGGGCCGCTCGTCCGCGTCCAGGGAAAATATCCAGTCATTGCGCGCATTTTCAACGGCAAAATTTTTCTGGTCGACAAACCCGGTCCAATCCCTATGCAAAATCCGGTCGGTGAATTTATGGCAGATCTCGACAGTACCGTCGATGCTTCCACCGTCCACGACAACGATTTCATCGGCCCATGAAAGGGATTGGAGCGCCTCCTCTATGTTCCGTTTTTCGTTATAAGTAATCAGCACGGCGGAGATCGGCTGCATTTGGCTTCACCTGATCAGAAATTCCGCTGTATTATTGGAGCCGTACGATAAAAATTTTCCAGCATTCGCAAAAGCTCACGATCCGATCTCACTGCAGCCCGGCGATTCTCACGCCTTTTGCGCAGGATTGCGGGCATATTCCGCAAACTGGTGCCGACAGCCCAGTAGAGAGGCCAGTCGAGCCACAGCCAGCTTGTGAGAAGCTGCCCGGCCATGGATGCCACGTGAGCCACAAACATACCCCTGTCCTGCAGTAAAAGCCAGTGCATCACAATTCTGCTGCGACGCGAAAGCATCTCCAGCGAACGGCGCTTGTACCGTCGCTTCATCGTCTGGCTGGCATCGTGATAAGCTATGCTGCGCGGCTCGTATTTTACAAGCCAGCCGCGCTTCCACGCCCTATAGGAAATCTCAATATCCTCAAACATTGCTGTAAGCGGATCAAATCCCCCTATGGCCAGAAATTTATCGCGGTCATAAGCTGAAAAAGCGGCGATAGCGGCAAAAGATAAAAGGGAGGGATCATATCCGGTGGCATCAGGCACATCATAATTAAGGTAGCTGCTCCACATGCCGCGCCGGAACCTGGCGATTTTGCCTCCATTGCAGAATACATCCCCTTTCTGGTTGAACATTTTTCCGGTAACCGCGAAAGTGCCGGGATCTTTGAAGTGCTCAACCATAGGAGCAATACAGTCCGCTTCCAGCCGGACGTCATTGTTGAGCAGGAGGACTACAGAGTAGCGCGCCTGCAAAAAACCTGTCTGGCAGGCTGCGCAGAAACCAAGGTTTTGGCTGTGCTCCACGGCCCGAACCTGGCTCCCGTAGTTCGACTGCAGCCATTCCATGGTGCAGTCTCCTCCCGCATCCTCCACCACGATTATTTCGGTGCCGGCTCCCACGCTGTTACGGTAGAAATCGCACGCAGCGACCACAGAAGGAAGATAGCTTTGCAGCAGGCGCTGTCCCTTCCAGGTAGGTATGACTATGGATACATTCATATGAAATAGGGGGCGCACACCTATTTCCCCTTTTTTCGAAAATAGGTGTGCGTCCCCTATTTCACAGCCGAAATTGCCGGAGCGGCCGGTGGATTGATTTTAAAAACAGTCGAAGTTGAAACTTTGTGCGTCAAAATATTATCGGTAGCTTCTATCTCCAGCGTATATGTCCCCGGTCCGAGGCCCGTCAGCGGGATTTCTTTGAGCAACACGACTCGTTGTCCTGAAACCAACTGAATGCCTTTCCCCGCATTATCCTGAAGTTCTTCAACAACTTTCCCGTTTTTTTTCACGACATAGGAAACGTCCAGAGAAGGCTTCAGGCTTGTTTGATCGATGGCCACATTGTAGATCTGCAGGTATGATTTTATATTCTGGCCCGGAAAATATTCGCTTTTGACATTGGGAAGGATCTTGAGGTCACCAATGACATATTGTTCCAGTTGATTGGAGGTAATGGGTGCTTCAGAAATCATATTGGCAAGAATAATGGTGCTCGCCTGAAGCGTTGCATCATCATACTTTGGAACACCGATTCCAGCGCTTTTAGTGCCCACATTCTTGCTGTTGGTATCCGTCAAAGCCAGTTCGAGCCTATACCTCGCCCCGGGGCGAACGGCTATGATATGCTGGTATTCCGACCGCTTGCTTTTGCCTTCCTGGAAATTCTCGTCCAGATATTCGATTGCGATCACGTCCTCAAATTCAGCCTCAATGCGGTTATTGAGACCGATCACGGTTCCGTAAACGTTGACGACCGCTTTGTTGAAATTTCCCTCTCTTTTGAACTCCAAATTACTGTTGTTGATTTCCACAGTGATCGGCATAAGAGCCCTGTCGGTCGACAGCTTTAAGTAGTCGGTCCGGAGATCATAAGGCAGGTTATTATAGGTGATATGCGTCGTGACAATGCTCTTGAGATCGTCGAACTTGATATCAGGCGGCCTCTGCAGATCAAAGAATTGCTCCATGCGGGCAAATGGCCTGTCCTTGGCGCGCATCATCGACGCCATGGGGTTGTCGGGATCATTCCAGGCGGTCGGGTTGAAAATGGAGCGATCGGTTTTTTCCGCTAATCCCTGTTCTTCCGCCGTTGTCAAGCCGACGCCCGGCACATTGAGAAGGGCATCCTTTTCATTCGGGTCCATCGCTATCCTGTATTCGTTCCCGCCGGACGAGTCGACAAACTCTATTTCAACGTCATCTTTCCCTATCCCGTCGATGTGCCGGTACCACCATTTCTCGAAAGGTTTGGTGCTTGTGGTTCCGCCTCCTTCACTCTGCGTCCTGGCGTAAAAACCGCCTGTCGGATGGGATTCAAGCTGATCCGGCTTTCCGAACATTATGTAGATTCTTCCCCTGTCCGTTTTCCATCCGGGAATTCCCGAGTGATAGTGATCGTTCGCATAGGCGATCCGGCGATAATGTTCTTCTTTAAACACGTTGTAGGAACTGCGCCGTTCGGGATTCCTTCGATTCCAGAAATCTTCTATGAAATTCTCACGTTCCTCATCATTCTTCAGCTCTTTGAAGACCTTTCTTTCGTCAGACGAAATTATGTAAACGACATCTTCATCAAGCCACTTTTTGTAATATTGCGTTCGATCGCCGTCCTGACGAGTGTTTTTTTTGGGCTTATCCTTATCCGCAGATAAGCTGATGGCGCTGAAGCCGAGGCTCAAAAAAGCCAAAATCAAAAGAAACCTCGAGTTACGCATAAATTAACCCTCCGGCGGATCTATTCCGTAAAGCAGATTATAGGTATTCTGCATGTGTGAGTCAACTTGTGGAGGCTCCCAGGCGGCCTCTTCTGAATATTGATTTCATGATTATGTTGGCGCTATTCCGCGAAATTGTAGTCCTTTTACTTAACGCAAATCCGGGGGCAACCGTTCGATTTTTTCTCACGAACTCTAAAACTCGCAGGCTCCATTTGGAAATGGTATAAAAATATAACGAGTTCGGATCGTGACCGGACTTGATCGAGGTGATTTCCATGGATTCGGATACCGTGAAAATGGACGGTGCCATGCCGCTTACGGTTCTTTCGGAAGAAGAGCAGCTGTTTCGCTCCAGCGTCAGGGATTTCGCGGAAGAACAGATAATGCCGTTAGTTAGCGGCATGGATGCCGAGGGCAAGATGGATCCTGCCCTGCCCCGGAAAATTTTCGAATTGGGCATCATGGGGATTGAAGTTCCGGAGATGTATGGAGGATCCGGGGGGACTTTCTTTATGGCGGCCCTGGCGGTGGAGGAACTTGCCAGGATCGACGCTTCGATCGGCGTGGTAGTTGATGTTCAGAACACCCTGGTGAACAACGCCATCATGCGCTGGGGAACAGAGGAATTGAAGCGGACTTTTCTCCCGCGCCTGTGCGAAAAAAGCATCGGCGCCTATGCCCTTTCGGAGGCCGGATCGGGCAGTGACGCATTCGCCCTGCAAACAAGGGCCATAAAAAAGATCGACGGATATCTCATTACCGGCCGCAAACTCTGGATCACCAATGCCGCAGAAGCCGGCATATTCATCGTGTTTGCAAATGTCGATCCCACATTGGGCTATCATGGGATCACCGCTTTCATATTGGAACGGGATACGCCCGGATTTTCAGTAGGCAAGCGAGAAGATAAGCTCGGCATCCGCGCGAGTTCGACTTGTGAGCTTATCCTGGAGGAGTGTTTCGTCCCGGAAAATCGCGTGCTGGGCGAGCCGGGCAAAGGCTATAAGGTAGCCATCGAGACCCTCAATGAAGGACGCATCGGCATTGGTGCTCAAATGATTGGAGTTGCACAGGGAGCACTAGAATCCGCCATACGATATTCCCAAGAAAGAAAACAGTTCGGCAACACCATTTCCAGTTTTCAGGCGATTCAGTTCCAGATCGCTGAAATGGCAGTGGAAGTTGAAGCCGCGCGGCTGATGGTTTACAACGCGGCAAGACTGAAAATGGCAGGAAAGCCTTTCGCAAAAGAAGCCGCCATGGCCAAATACTTTTCCTCCGAAGCAGCCGAGCGGGTTACCAGCCGCAGCCTCGAGATTTTCGGCGGCTATGGATACACAAAGGAATACCCGGCAGAAAAATACTATCGGGACGCAAAGATCGGCAAAATTTATGAAGGCACGTCCAATATGCAGCTTCAAACCATCGCGAAGCTGATATTATAATTCTCGATTCAAAGATAGGAGCCGGAAGCCAGGAGCCGGAATAAATACAAAAAGAAATTATCGCTTCTGCCCATATTTCATTGAGGAAATTCTAATTTTAGCCGCGAAGGGAAAACAAAACCGGCTTGCATTCCGGCTTCCGGCTCCTGGCTTCTGGCTTCTTCAGAAAAGAAAGGCAACATGACAACCTCCCCCCAAAAAATGGTCATCGTTTCCGGGATTCAACCCTCCGGCAATCTTCACCTGGGAAATTACTTTGGCGCCGTCCAGCAGTTCATGAAATTCATCGATGAGGGGCACGACTGCTATTATTTCCTGGCGAATTACCACGCCCTTACTTCCCTGCGTGATGCGAAGCGCCTGAAGGAGCTTACGCTGAGCACGGCAGCAGACTACCTGGCTCTCGGGCTGGATCCTGCCCGCTGCTCCATTTACCTGCAAAGCGATTTGCCGGAAGTTTGTGAGCTTCAATGGATTCTTACGACTGTCACTCCCATGGGTTTGCTCGAACGCTGCCACGCGTATAAAGACAAAGTGCAGCAGGGCATATCCGCCGATCATGGCCTGTTTGCCTACCCGGTGCTGCAGGCGGCCGACATCCTGATTGTGCGGGCCAACTGCGTCCCGGTCGGGCAGGATCAAAAGCAGCACATTGAGGTCACCCGCGATATTGCCCAGTATTTCAACAACTGCTACGGGGAACTGCTGGCAATTCCGGAACCCTACATTCCCGAAAGCGTCGCCACCGTTCCGGGACGCGATGGACGCAAAATGTCCAAGTCCTACAACAACACGATCGAGCTTTTTGCCAGCGATCAGGATGTCCGGCAGCAGATATTTTCCATCGTCACCGATTCTGCTTCAGTTGCCGAGCCGAAGGATCCCGAACGCAGCATTCTCTATGCCATCCTGAAGCTATTCTGCGATTCAAATGCGCAGCAGTATTGGACAGACCGCTTCCGCAGCGGAGGGCTGAGCTATCGCGAGGTGAAACAGGCAATCTTCGACCGCTTCATGGAAAAATTCGCGCCTATGCGCGAGCGCCGGAAGCAGCTCGAAAATCAGCCGGAACACGTTGAGGAAATATTGAAAAAAGGCGTAGATCAGGCAAGAAAAGCGGCTCTGCCGCTCGTGAAGCAGGTTCGCGAAGCAGTCGGAATCAGAAATATTTAACATTGACGATTTACGATTTACGATTGAAAACAACCCTTACAATTGGGGTTGCTCTTTGGTTGAATCGTTTGTTTTTTAATCGTCAATCGTAAATCATAAATCGTCAATGTTTGCTACAGGCTTCTTCGACTTCCGGAATCGTCTTGGGAATCCCGGGGCCAAGGACCCGGGCTCCGGTTGCCGTCACTAATACGTCATCCTCGATCCGGATCCCTCCGAAACTGCGGAATGAATCCACTTTGTCGTAATCAATGAAATCGGCATGCAGGCGTTCATTCCGCCAGCGGTCGATCAAAGCCGGTATGAAGTATATGCCCGGCTCCACGGTCAGGACGAATCCCGGCTCGATCGGGCGGCTGAGCCGTAGAGCATTCAGGCCGAATTGGCCGCTTCGCTTCTCCCTTTTGTGATAGCCCACGACATCGCCCAAATCTTCCATGTCATGAACATCCAATCCCAGCATGTGCCCGATTCCATGCGGGAAAAAAAGCGCGTGCGCGCCCGCCTCGACAGCATCCGACGGATTGCCTTTCATTAATCCGAGAGCCCGCATCCCGTCAGCCAAAATGCGGCACGCGCCAAGATGCACGTCTCGGTAAGAAAGCCCGGGCTTTATCATCCCGATCCCCCCGAGCTGCATGCTGAGGACCAGCTGGTAAATCTCGGCCTGGACAGCAGTAAACCGGCCGCTCACCGGGCAAACGCGAGTGATGTCGGAGGCATAGCACATGGGGGATTCCGCGCCGGAATCATTTAAAAGAAGCTGGCCTTCCGCGAGAATACCGTCATAGGAGTTGTTGTGAAGAACTTCTCCGCGCACCGTCACAATCGGATTGTAAGCCTGCTGGCGATTGCTGGAGAGTGCGATCCCCTGGATCATGCCGGCGATTTCCGCTTCGCGCGCGCCGGGGCGTGTGGCAGCCATGCAGGCGCGATGCATGCGATCGGATATGACGAGCGCATCCTCTATTTCGGCAATCTCGAAATCGGATTTGACACTGCGCTGAATTGCCACACGTTCCATCAGCAACTGGGATGAATGGACTACAACTTCGTTGGGGTCGGTATTCAGCAGCCGCGCTGCCTTGAAAAGAGCGGAATAGCTGTAGGGCGGAAGGTAGTGGATTTTTGCTCCTTGAGCTCGCACTTTGGCAATAGTTTCGTCCAAACGATCGAGGTCTTCCACCGTCCCTATTCCGGCCCTTCCGGCAAGCTCAACTCGGGTTGGCCGGGGCCCGCTCCATACAATGTCGTCCATACTTATGGGTTTGCAGAACAAAATGTCATGATCGGGCTCAGGAAAGGACAACATCGCGAGATCCGGCTCTGCCAACCCTGTATAGTAAAGAAAATGAGAGTTCTGCCGGAACGGATAGGTGTTGTCCGTGTAATTGCGGGCTTGAAGGCCGGCGCCCATCCAGAGGATCACCCCGTCCCCTGTTTCACCGCGAATTCTGTTGCGCCGCTGCTTGTAGATTTCCGACCAGTTCGGTTGAGCAGGATTTGTGATCACGGCATCTCTCCCAAGTTACGGATTCATGATGAACGAGAGCGGGACCGTCTCAAAACCCGGTATTAGATCATATCTAACAGTATTGAGGCCCGAAGGGCCGGAAGTAAATAGACCCGGCCGTAAGGCCGGGATAAGGTATGTTGCAAAAATGAGCGCCATAGGCGCGGCACTTTCCCATTGCGAACAATGCTTCCCACATTTTCGTGCCGCACCTTCGGTGCTCGTTTCCATTTCATCTATTTATCCCGACCTCACGGTCGGGCCTATTTACTGTCGGCCCTTCGGGCCTCTCCCTGATTTATTGAGAAGGACCCGATTCTTGCTTTTCTCTAAAGCGGGCAAGATGCCCGCGTTCCGAACACTAAAATATTCTCTTTAATATTAGAGGCTTAACCCAAATTCCGGAAGGGTGTTTCCATTCATCATTCGTAATTCGTCACTCGTAATTCCATGTTGACAGCAGACTTCAACACCCTTATCTTTTACCGCTTCGTGCTAATTTTTGGAAGGGAAGCATGAAATACGCAAAAGGCTCGATCCGGAGAGGTTACACCAACAAATTCTTGTGCATCGATCTGGCTGGCGGATCGATAACAACTCCGGAAATCGACATGCAGGTTCGGGACTATTTCCTGGGTGGACGGAGTTTGGGCCTGTATCTCCTGCACAAGGCAATCACTTCCCGCACCAAAG
>JAHFUH010000119.1 GCA_023265215.1 Acidobacteriota bacterium | reverse complement strand
TGAAAAGGGTGCGGTCTCAGTCTACGGGCTTGGTAGATTCCCTGTGACTCTGTACAAAGAGCAATGGCTTCGTCTTCTGGATATGGCCGAGGACATCCGGGTATTTATTCAGCAGAACGAGGTTCAGCTTAAATCTAAAGCGCCGCAATCGTAGTCGTTTATAAAATACTGCATACTGAATATTGTGGCTAATTGCGGTCAACTTCCGATAGACGGAGGTTTGCAGAGAGTTGTGACCGTATAGGTGCATATCACCAAGCCGCAATAAGCCCCAGCGACGATGGAGTAATGGTGCAATCGCCCGGGGGTATTCGGGATGCGCAGATTTGGAAAAGGATGCACTGCATTAGAAATTTCATACTATTACAAAAGGGCGCCGCGCTTGTCCCTCCACCCAAGGGGGGTAAGAGTGTCGAAGGCTGTTAGCCCAATTTGAACATGGAGAAAGCATATGACGGCAAAATTAATCATGGGCACAGAAGTCCAGGCAACGATTCTCAAGGAAATTGAAGCAGAAGTTAAAAAGATCAAGCAGGAACGTGGAGTTGTCCCAGGGCTGGCAACTATCCTTATTGGAGAAAACCCAGCGTCCATATCCTACGTCACTCTTAAAGTGAAAACGGCTCTCAGTTTGGGTTTTAAAGAAGTGCAGGACAATCAGCCCGCCGATATATCCGAAAAAGATCTTCTCGCCTTAATCGATAGGTACAACAAGGACGAATCGATCAACGGGATCCTGGTGCAGTTGCCGTTGCCGAAGCACATCGACGAGAAGAAGGTGATCAACGCGATTGATCCGGACAAAGATGTGGATGGTTTTCATCCGGTCAACGTGGGCCGAATTATGATCGGCGGTAGCGAATGCAAATTCCCACCGTGCACACCAGCCGGCATCCAGGAATTGATCGTCCGCAGCGGGGTCAAGACAGACGGCGCGGAAGTGGTTGTGGTCGGCCGGTCCAATATCGTAGGCAAGCCGATTGCGAACATGATGCTCCAGAAAGCCAAAGGCGCCAACTCCACCGTGACCATCGTGCACACCGCCACCAAGGATATGGCAGCCCATTGCCTTCGGGCCGACATCCTGATCGTGGCTGCGGGAGTCCCTGGCTTGGTCAAACCGGAGTGGATCAAGCCGGGTGCATGCGTCATCGATGTGGGCGTCAACCGGGTCGGTGAAAAGATCAGCGAAAAGACCGGCAAGAAAGTAGCGATTCTTCGCGGTGACGTGGACTTCGAAAAGGCGAAGGAGATTGCAGGGTCAATCACCCCGGTGCCGGGCGGCGTTGGGCCGATGACCATCACGATGCTCATGAAAAACACGCTGAACTCTCTCAAATTCAAGCTTGGCATTGCCTAGTTCATCGCCTGAGCAATGGTAGGGGTGTTCTGAGCTCAGCCTGCGAGGGAGTGCAAGGGACATCCCCTTTTTTTATCATTGTCATGCCGATTCCGCCATCTCAGGATATTCCCACTGATCCAATAGTTGGTGAAGCTCGGCATTTTCAATGCCGAGCTTCTCCTGCAGTTATTCATTGACAGGCCCTAACTGCCAATTCCGTTCCGATTCGTAATATTTCCTGGATTTCAAAATCCGTGGTAACTTGTGCTCAAGGATCAGGAGAGATCAAATGATGGATTACTTCATTTTAGAGCTTCAATTGAAGGATCGGCTGCGTCTTTCCAGACGCCCTGTCGCCGTGGCATTCCGGGATACTCCGCCTGCGAGAGTGCCGAAATTTGCCGGGAAAGAGCCATCAGGGTGTAGCTTTTGGAGAATAGCTTCCGGAGGCATGACTTTTTACACCATCCCAAGCGATCATGAGAATTGCGCTCTTGGCAGCCACACACATAAGTTTCCTCAACCTTCGGAGCATACGGAGGAATATCAGAAAGCTCTGTCGTTAATGGCCAGCAATGGATATATCAAAATGGAGGAGATTCTTGCGATCCCCCATGTAAAGCAAACCCCTAATGTAATAGTTTATTCGCCATTGGGAGATACCCCGATAGAACCGGATCTGGTCGTCTTCATAGTTCGAGCCATGCAAACGATGGTTTTGCAGGAAGCTGCTTTACGCACGGGCATTGGACTGCAACTCCCGCCATTGGGCCGACCCGTCTGCATGTCGATTCCGGCCGCATTGACCCAGGGAGTTGTATCAAGCACGGGCTGCCTTGGCAGTCGTGTTTATACGGATTTGAGCGACGATGAAATGTATCTGATTGTTCCGGGCCGGTCGCTGCAGAAAATTGCAGAAGAGGTCGAGACGATTGCGGAGACCAATTTTAAATTAATTGCATATCACCGGGAACAGCGCAGGCTGTTCGAAACCCCCATTTAGTTTAAAGGCCTGTCAATGAATAACGGTTGCACTTTAGCGCGAGCGCCCTTCGGGCCAGCAGCAAGGTGTAAACGGTATTCATTTATAGGCCATAAGTTTAAGCATTAGAAAACTGCACATACAATGAAAGCGATTTGGCCTCCGGATCCAGAATCCAATCCGCCGAAGCAGGACTCCCGATTCAAGACTGCGCTTCGTGCTCTGCAGCATCGCAATTACCGTCTGTTTTTCGCCGGCCAGTTGATTTCGCTGGTCGGGACCTGGATGCAGATGGTCGCTCAGTCATGGCTTGTGTACCGCTTGACAGGCTCGTCTTTTCTTCTGGGCGCTGTAGGATTTGCATCTCAATTTCCGGTTTTTTTGCTTGCGTTCATAGGCGGGCACGTGGCTGACAGGTACAATCGCCATCGTGTAGTCATTGGAACCCAGACGGCCGCCATGGTGCTGGCGTTTGTCTTGGCAGCCCTCACCCTGACTGACACCGTTCAGGTATGGCATATTTTCGTTTTATCAGCTTTGCTGGGTGTGGTTAATGCTTTCGACATGCCCGTGCGCCAGGCTTTTACTGTTGAACTGGTGGGCAAAGAGGATCTCATGAATGCGATTGCCCTCAACTCCTCGCTTTTTAATGGCGCGCGAGTATTAGGGCCATCTGTTGCGGGGATTTTGATCTCCGGCATCGGGGATGGATGGTGCTTTTTTGCTAATGGTGCCAGCTACATTGCGGTCATTGTGGGTTTATTGCTGATGAAAATGAAGCCACGCATGGAGCAGGCTAAAACGCCCTCGTCGATCCGCAATATCCTGGAGGGATTCCGGTATGCGAAGCGTACAAAGCCGATACGTGCCCTCCTGATTTTACTTGCGGTAGTCAGTGTCGTTGGGATGCCCTATTCGGTGCTCATGCCGGTTTTTGCCGGCAAAATTCTTCATGGAGGCGGAAAAGGCCTGGGCATTTTGATGGGTGCTACCGGACTGGGAGCCCTTGGCGGATCTTTGGCGCTGGCAGCCAAGAAGGGCATGAGCGGGCTCGGGAAGATAACAGCCTATGCATGTGCGGGATTTGCAGTGAGTCTTATTATGTTTTCGCTTTCACGTTCTTTCTGGTTTTCAGCGCTGCTCCTGATCCCGGTCGGTTTTTTTTTCATGGTGACTTTAGCATCCACCAATACCCTGATTCAGGCAATGGTGCCCGACGATTTGCGCGGCCGGGTCATGGCGGTGCATGTCATGATGTTCATGGGGATGGCTCCATTTGGTTCTTTTCTTGCCGGAGCCGTTGCTGAAAGGCTTGACGCGCCAGTGACGGTTGCGATGGGTGCTGTCTGTTGCCTGGGGGGTGCATTGCTATTTATGGTAAGGCTGCCAAAACTGCAGCTGACAGGTCGGATTCCATTGCAGTCCCGCATAGATTAGACCGCTATTCGCGACGTTACGAGAATTTCGTTCGCGTTAGAAGCAAGAAGCCAGAATTTCATTGATTTCTTCTCATGCGGCGTTAAGGCCCACGGCCTCAAGCAGATTATCCAAAGCTGCAGAAACGCCACAATACAGCTTGTCGAGATTGCTGATTCTGTTGTCTGGAAGGCCGGGTCTCCGCTGAAAGGGTCCTGCAGACCGGCTGCCAGCGGGGCATATCCCAAGGCTCCGCTGCGCTCCACCCTGGGTTGTTCTGCGGCTACCTTTCAAGGTTTTATCCGCTTGCCTTCTTTGGGAAGGCTTCCTAATACCACCCGTTTTGCGCATGGAGCGCTCATTTTATTTCCAGCAAAAAATGGATTTTATCTTGTTTTCCATTATAATGGCCCGGCTGGCAGCCCCAGTGTTCCGGCAGTATCGAGGCAAATCCCTGCGATGCTGCGGGTACGTCTTGAGGGAAGGCATCCCCGATAGACCGTGAAAGTGAGGTCGATTGTGCGTTTACACGGTTTTTTGACCTTGCTTATGCCGGATTGCAAAAGACTGCAGTTTCAGGATCCTTCTGAAATCCAGTCTAAGCAGAGGCAAACAGGTCGGAAGTTATCCACCGCCCTCTCGCGGAGCAGTGTATGTTGAACATAAAGGCATCGAATGATAACGCTGGAATTCTGTGTTGGATGCCTATTTATCGCCTGATACCTAATCTGCTCATAACCGTGAATCATCCAGATTTTTTAATTCGGGCTTGAAGAATCGCCCATTCCATTCCCAGGGAATATTTGTTCTCTATGTGTTTTTAAATTTGAAAGATAGCCTGTTATGGGGTTTTTCAAGCTAAGAATAGCTATGGCAGTTTTCACTGGTTTAGAATCGTTATCACTCTAGAAACCATAAAAAGAACGCTCAATAGAACTAATGGAGGATGGCACATGGCAAAGCTTGATCCAACTAAACTTGCTGACTGGCAGATAGCATTTGAATGCGAAAAAGACATGAAGACGGTCCAGCAGCTTGCGGAAGGACTTGGAATCAAAAACGAGGAATTGATTCCTTACGGACATTATTACGGCAAGGTTGATTATCGAACCATAATGGAGAGATTAGGGAATAAGCCGGACGGTAAGTACATAGACGTTACGGCTATCACCCCGACTCCCCTCGGGGAAGGCAAAAGCACTTCCACCATGGGCTTGGTTCAAGGCATGGGAAAACGAGGGAAGAGAGTTACCGGCGCAATCCGGCAGCCTTCGGGCGGACCGACTATGAATATCAAGGGAAGTGCAGCGGGCGGCGGACTGGCTCAGTGCATTCCGCTCACTCCGTTCTCCCTCGGGTTGACCGGCGACATCAACGACATCATCAATGCACATAACCTGGGGATGATAGCGCTCACCTCCAGAATGCAGCATGAATATAACTATGATGACGCCATGCTCGCATCCAAGAAACTGAAGCGGTTGGACATCGATGCCAGAAACGTCGAAATGAAATGGGTCATTGATTTTTGCGCCCAGGCGCTGCGCAATATCACCATTGGCCAGGGCGGCAAGATGGATGGATTCCTGATGCAGTCCGGATTCGCCATTGCAGTAAGCTCCGAATTGATGGCTATTCTCGCGGTTGCCAGCAGCCTCAAAGACATGCGCGAAAGAATTGGTAAAATGGTTGTCGCGTATAATAAGAATGGAGGTCCCGTCACCACTGCCGACCTTGAAGTGGACGGCGCCATGTGTGCATGGATGGTCAATACGATCAATCCAAACCTGCTTCAGACTGTTGAAGGACAGCCGATTTTTGTTCACGCCGGACCGTTTGCAAACATCGCCATCGGCCAGTCTTCCATCGTGGCGGATAAGCTGGCTCTCAAGCTTGCCGATTACCATATCACGGAAAGCGGATTCGGCGCTGATATCGGTTTCGAGAAATTCTGGAACCTCAAATGCCGCTACAGCGGACTGAAACCGCATTGCGCCGTTGTGGTTGCCACCGTTCGAGCTCTCAAGAGCCATGGCGGTGGACCTCCAGTTCCTCCGGGCAAACCGCTGGATCCTGTATACAAACAGGAAAATGTTGAACTGGTCGACAAGGGCTGCTCCAATCTTCTCCGGCACATCGAGAATGTCAAGAAAGCCGGAATCAACCCGGTAGTCTGCATCAACTCGTTCTATACAGACACCAAAGCTGAAATTGAAATAATCAAAAAGAACGTCGAAGCCATCGGCGCCAGGGTTGCAGTATCCGAACACTGGCTGAAGGGTGGCGACGGCGCGCTCGAACTGACCGATGCCGTTATCGACGCCTGCAATGAGCCGAACAACTTCAAGTTCCTCTATGAGCTCGATATGCCGCTCGGAAAGAGAATTGAGACTATCGCCAAGGAAATCTATGGCGCAGATGGCGTAAGCTACACGCCGGCAGCCAAGACAAAGCTCAACAAGATGGAAAAAGATCCTGAGCTTGCCAAACTTGGCACTTGCATGGTTAAGACACATCTCAGCTTTTCCCATGATCCCAACATCAAGGGAGCTCCCAAAGGCTGGACGCTGCCGATCCGCGACATCCTGACATACAAAGGCGCCGGCTTCGTCGTTCCGGTTTCAGGCGATATCACTCTTATGCCGGGCACCGCATCGGATCCTGCCTACAGAAGAGTTGACGTAGACGTAGAGACCGGAAAGGTAACTGGCGTGTTCTAGTCTTTCCGAAAAAAAACCGGCGCCGGCGGCAAGCCGCCGGCGCCGGTTTCCCACAAAATAAGCCCTTCCTAATTTATCATCCCAGTGCTCCAACAATTACGAATAGGTCGATATTTATAAATCAGTGAGATCCGTGTAATCTATGGCGTCTTGGTTTTTGATGAGCATATTCGCAATTACTTATGACAGTTAGTGCAAAAGCACTCAAAACTGCACCCCCCAAGCTTTAATGAATGCCGGGCTCAGTCATGTCCCGCAAATCAAAAAGCTTATCGAGTTCTTCTTTTTTCAATAGGCCTTTTTCCAGCACAATCTCTCTGATGGGCTTTCCGGAGATCAGATATTCCTTAGCCACGTTTGCCGCTGCAGCGTATCCGATTCTTGGATTCAAAACTGTCACGATGCTCATGCTCGATTCCGCAAAGCTTTTGCACCTCTCTTCGTCTACCGTGATTCCCTGAATGCAGCGGTCAACAAAGACACCAACAGCATTTTTCATAATTTCGAGTTCGTGCAAAAGGTTGTAGGCGACAACAGGCATCATCACATTCAGCTCCAACTGGCCGGCTTGCGCCGCCAGCAGAACTGTCAAATCGCAGCCGATAGCCTGGAAACAGACCATGTTGAGCATTTCCGCCATGACGGGATTAACCTTACCGGGCATTATGGAAGATCCCGGTTGAAGGGCAGGCAGGGTGATTTCGGCCAGTCCTGTCTTGGGGCCTGAACTCAGAAGCCGCAGATCATTGGCAATGCGAATGAGGTCTTGAGCCAGGCATCGAACTGCACCGGAAAGCAGAACAAAGGGCCTGAGAGACTGCATTGCCTCAAAATAATCATCGGTCATGCGGAACTCAATTCCGGTCGCCAGGCTCAGCTCTCTCACCATTTTCGATCGATATTGGGGGTGGGCATTAAGACCGGTACCTGCTGCTGTCCCTCCAATCCCGAGCTCTTTGTTTGCATCCGTGGCTGTTCGAATCGCTTCACAATTTTTTCGGATGCAGACGGCATAAGCGCCAAATTCCTGGCCGAGTCTGACTGGCACTGCATCCTGAAGATGCGTACGGCCTGATTTTATGATCCCGTCAAATTCTTCCGACTTTGCTGAAAAAGCCTGTTCCATGCGCTGCAAGGACGCCTGCAGTTCATCTCCGAGTTTTGCTGCGCTCATACGTATGGCGGTTGGACATACGTCGTTGGTTGACTGCGCCATGTTTACGTGATCATTGGGGTGAATAATGGAGTAATCTCCTTTGTTTCCTCCCAGAAGCTCTGTGGCGCGATTGGCAATCACTTCATTGGCATTCATGTTGTGCGAGGTCCCGGCGCCTGCCTGGTAAACATCGACCACAAACCATTCCCTAAGCCTGCCATTCAGTATTTCATCACAGGCTTTTACAATAGCGTCTGCTTTTTCCGGCTCGATCAACCCCAGGTCCTTGTTGACCTTTGCTGCGGATCTTTTAATATGCACCGTCGCATCGATGTAGGAGGATTTGGGTTTTAATCCGCTGATGGGGAAGTTTCCAATAGCCCGGTCCGTCTGAATGCCGTAATAGGCATCTGCCGGGATTGCGCGCTCGCCCAAGGAGTCCTTTTCGATTCGTGTTTGCATCGTGTTCCTCACTGATTAAAATTGACACGAAGGAGAATTAATTCAAGACACATTCTATGACCGAACCAGTTGAGCTGCCTATAGAGGATTCTATCGATTTGCATACCTTCCAGCCGCGGGAAATTCCCGATCTGTTAGAAGAGTATATCTATCAAGCCCGGTTGAAGGGCTATCGGGAAATCCGAATTATTCACGGCAGGGGAATTGGGGTGCAGAGGGAAATGGTGCATTCCTTTTTGAATAAGCACCCTCAGGTAATTGCCTTCCGTGATGCTGCGGATCACGGATCCACGACCGCAGTTTTAATGAAATAGAGAAGCGTTGCCTATCGCTTCGACCCGCTTGTTGGTTCCAACATTATGCGATCAACATGCATAACCATCCCCGCGGCGGCTACTTCGATCAGCTTTCTAATCGAAGGGGCGACGGCGATGAGGACTTCCGCCTGAGGTTTGTCTGTGCGATCGAGCAATGCTAAAGCTTCTTTTTGCCAGGATTCGGGCGCTTTCTGCCGCAATTTAATATATTCCAACGACTCCAATCCTGTTTTGCAGAGATCCGCAAGCAATGCTGAAAGAGATCCTGCTTCCCCCAGCAGGTAAGATTTCTCAATGATCGGCTTGAGCTTTGAATCATTTTCATTCCAGAGGGACAGCCGTTTCTGTATTTCGCTTAAGGATGATTCTGATATGCCGTTTGTTCCGTACAACGCGTTATCCACCAAGATATCAAACTGGCGCGCTATCTCGCTTTCAGGCATAACCGAATCGGCCAGGCGATTCATTGGAGTATAACTGTAATATTTGCGTGCTCGCTGGCGGACTCCCAGTCCAGTTGCTTTCAGCAGGTCGCTTAGTTGTTTCAGAGGGGATATATCCTGGCATCCTGCCATGCGCTCCAACATTTGAAACGGATTCCTCCTGTGCATGGAACCATAGGAATCCAACTCCCGGCTTATGTATTCGAGTCGATAGTACAGATCGTCGACTTGTTCACTCGATGCCGGCGACCAGAGCCTTTCGGCAATTGCGGCAGTTCTCGGCCATATCCGTGATTCGATATTTTCTGGATTTACGAATTCAGCCCACATGCAAACTTCGCCACCGAGAATGTGCATTTTTTCCTTCTCGGTAAGATCCGCCGCTTCCGCTCCCAGTGGATCGATCCCATAATGAAATGACGCAGGCTTCATATGGTCCAAGTAGTAGCTATAGGACAGTATTCCGTTATATCCAAGCCGTGCGCCCTCGGCCAAAGATTTCTGCCCGCGCCATGATTGGATCGCGATATCTTTCGGGAGTTCCGGGTGAAGGATTTCGTCCCAGCCTATCATCTTCTTGCCGTGCTTTTTAAGAATTTTGAGCAATTGGCGATTGAAGTAAGCCTGCAGGTCGCGATTGTTCTTCATGCCTTCGCGTTTCTTAAACTCTCGAATCCTGGCGCTGGAATCCCATTGCTTCCCGTTTACCTCGTCGCCCCCGATATGGAAATATTCGTCCGGGAACAGAGCAACCATTTCACCTATGAATAAATCCAGGAAAGAGTAGAGGCTTTTTTTTGTGGGGTCCATGCAAGGATCGAAAACGCCCCATGAGCGCTCGATTTGATAAGGGCCAGGCGCGCCGGCAAGCTCAGGATACGCCACAAGCCATGCAGTTGTGTGCCCCGGCATGTCAAATTCCGGAACAACTCGAATGCCGCGGGCTCGCGCATAGGCGACAACTTCTCTTATTTCACTTTGCCGGTAATATTTTCCGTCCGAGCCTTTCTGGTGAAGCTTTGGGAAAATCCTGGACTCTACGCGAAAGCCCTGATCGTCCGACAAATGCCAGTGAAATAAATTCATTTTTACTGCGGCCATTGCATCCAAGGTCCGCTTGATTACCTCAATGGGTTCCCAATGACGAGATACGTCGACCAGGAGACCTCTCCATCGAAACCTGGGGTGGTCCTCAATTCGCAGAGCCGGAACGTAGAATGAATGATTATCCAAATCAACCAGCTGCAAAAATGTTTCCAATCCTCGGAAAACGCCGATTGGTGAGGCCGCGATCAACTTGGCATCATGGCTGTTCACTTCAAGGGTATAAGATTCATCGGCGGCGACAGACTGCACTTGCTCTCCCGGACCCTTGCACTGAATTTCCAGAATTGCCTGTTTAGTATCGAGTGATGGCGTTAAATCAAGGGGGATGCCGGTTTTATTCTGCAGCCTTTGAAGGAATCTGGCCACACTGGAAGGAAGCTGTGTATCGGCATAGCCTGTCAGACATGCTTTGAAGCTCTCGTCGATCGGGAGTTGGCCGTTGCCAGGTGTAATGCTGCTGGGCATAGGCATCACATGAAAGGATTTTAGGGCTGCCGGCGCAGCTTGGGCAAATAAGAACAGGATCAATATGGAAAATGATGCAATGGCAAGCAGGAATCCCTTTATTCTCATGGCTGGTTTCCCTTCTGAGTGAAGCCCATAATAGCAAATTTATAGATTGTCGCCACATTTAGTCCGATGGTTGACATAGGACGGGCTCCTCGGGTACTTTGAGCCTAGGGAAACAGTAAAGGAGAAATCGTGGAGAAAGATATTGCCATAGTTGGCCAACCAACAATAAACCCGGCGACTTGCAAGTTCACAGTCGACCGCTCGGTTTACCCAGGAAGCTCCGCATATTTCAGAAACCGGGAATCTGCGAATCTGTCGCCGCTCGCACAGAAGGTTTTTGAGATTCCGGAAGTCGAAAATATTTTGGTCGCGGATAACCAGATCACGGTTACCAAATCCGGGTTTGAACCGTGGCCCGTGATAGGCAAACAAGTCGGGGAGAAGATACGCGAGCACGTAAGATCAGGCAACCTGGCGGTGGCTGCCGAATATGAAAGTGCAATGCTGCCGGAATTTGATATCCGCAAAAAAGTGCAAGACCTTTTGGAGAGAGAGATCAATCCAGCCCTCGGGATGCATGGAGGCTGGGTTGAATTGATTGATGTGAGAAAAAACTCGGTTTATCTGAGATTGGGCGGCGGCTGTCAGGGTTGTGGCTCTGCGGATATGACTCTTAAGATGGGAATAGAGAGGGCCATTCGAGAGTTGATTCCGGAAGTGGGTGAAATCCTGGACACGACGGATCACGCGGCCGGGCGCAATCCCTATTATCAGCCCAAAAATTAGGTCAAGCTGCATTCAGAAGAATAAAGGAACCGTTGAAAAATTAGGTTTTTTGATCTTTTTGGCTCAAAAGGGACTGCGGAACCACTGAAAATATAGGCAAAATGAGGTGTTCTGTTCGCGAATAGTGATAAATAGAGGCTT
>JAHFUH010000595.1 GCA_023265215.1 Acidobacteriota bacterium | reverse complement strand
CATCACCTCATCTTCTTCATTGCGATAAAAAAGTTCTCGCCCATCAGGAGACCAAAGCGGACTGTTTCCGCCTCCATTGTCGACACGCCATGGTCCTTTATTGATTTCAGGATATTGAGACACCCAAACCTCATTCTGGCCTGATTCTATGGATGTATAGGCCATCCATCGCCCATCAGGTGAGAGCCGCGGTTCAAACTCGCTATGATTTCCTTTTGACAAAGCCCTCCATTGCGGGGGGGCTTCTTCCATCGAAAGAATTCCAATTGTAAAGTGTCCACTGCCTACTGTAGTAGCTGTAGTTAAAAGAGTTTTTTCGTCCACCCAGCATTCCGGTAATATCATTTTCCTTTGTAAGTGATAAGAAGGCAGCTCATTTTTATTTCCGTTGTCGAGGGCTATGGAACGGACCTCGAAATTTGCTTTTGTTTGGCGATAAAAAACGACCCGTTTGCCATTGGGAGTCCAAAGAGGCAAGCTATCTATATTCCCTTCATCGGTTTTCTGAATCATGAATTTGTCAACAAGGTCCCAGATTTTAATAACAAAATCTGATAGCGTTCCCACGCTTAAAACTAATTTTCGTCCATCAGGAGATATCCTGGGATTGTTATAGGCGCCCGGTTCGATGCCGAGCGACTCTTCCTTTCCATTCCTGTCGACCCAAACGAGTTTGCGTTTTGGCAAGCTTTCAATTGGGGTTTCAGATAAATAAACGATCGTCCCGGAGCCTGAGGTAGAAACAGCAAAATGCGGCACGCCTGTGGTCCGCAGGATAGCCGGTATAATCGCGGTGGGGCCGCCGCTAATCTTAAGCGTCTCAGGGTCAAACGCACTGGCAACGAGGTCCTTATCGAGTATATAAATGAGATGCCCGGTTTGGTGAAGATAATAGGCATCACTGCCACGAGTCAGCTTTGTGAGCGTGCCGGTTTGAAGAGACTGAACTGCAATTTGGTAATCGTCTTTAGTACTAGTAGCGATTGTAAAGATCACAGACTTACCGCCCGGCAGAAGTCGAGGAGTGAATAACGTGTCCGTCTCCGACTTAATGAGCAATTCCGGTTCTCCGTCCACAGCATCGACGGAAATGCGTTTGATACCCGCTTCTGGCGCTGAAAAAATAATTGTATTGTCTTCATTGCAAGTCACATATCCCGGCGCCCGCTCCTTAAATAGATTTACAGGTACTGTTCCGTTTATGTTGATCTTCTTAAATTTGCGGTCCCGCTCGGACCAAAAACCTATCGATTCGCCGCTCGGATAAAAGAACGGTTGTTCCGGATTCGAATCGGTCCCCTGGATGAGTTTGTCCTGCAAATCACCTAAGAGGCGCAAATAAATCCCTTTGGGGGTGCAATAGACGAATTTATTCCCATCCGGTGAAACTGCAAGCCTCGGCCGCGTGAGTGCTAAACCCAACATGTGCGCCTTAGGCACTACAAAGGACAAGCAATATGGCTGAGGCTGTTCCATTGGAGGAGTCGGTTTGGAACTCCGGAATGCCGGTATTGCAAGAAGTGCAATCAGCACAAAAACTGCGGCAATCCAGGTGATTCTTTTGTATTTCGACAAAGGTTCAACGGAAACCGGATGTATTACGCCGCCGGGATCGGCCAGGATTTTCTGGAGATCCACCCTCACATCGGAAATATCGTGGTATCTGTTTCTGGATTCTTTATTGAGGCAACGCTCCAACATTTCACGTAATCGCCACTGTGAACCGGAAGGGAGACTGCTCCAGTCCGGTTCCGAGCGAATCACTGCCGCGAGTATATCGGTGAGATCCGTGCCGGAAAATGCGGCTCGTCCGGTCAACATTTCGAACAACACGCAGCCGAAGGCCCAGATGTCGGCTTTTTTATCAACGGTCTTTCCCCGTGCCTGTTCCGGCGACATGTACGCAGCTGTTCCTTGAATTACCCCCAGCTGCGTGATGTCATTGCTCAGAGTAAGCGAGTTCGACAGATTCAGTTCTCCATGATCTCCCGCGAAAGCCTTCGCCAGTCCGAAGTCGAGCACCTTCACTTTGCCATCCGGCGTAACTTTGATATTGGCAGGTTTGAGATCACGGTGCATGATGCCTTTGTCGTGGGCGGCTTCGAGAGCTTCTGCGATCTGGAGCGCCAGTTTCAATGCTTCTTCCACGGGAACCGGTCCGGTTTTTATCCGATCCGCCAGTGTTTCGCCTTCAACGAGTTCGAGGACGAGGAAGTTTATTCCGCCGGATTCTTCCAGGCCGTAAATAGCGCCTATATTTGGATGATTCAGGGACGCGAGTAATTTGGCTTCACGTTCAATCCTGCCAACGCGATCGGCATCACGGGCGAATTCCTCCGGCAATACCTTAATTGCCACATCGCGACCGAGCTTTTGGTCTTTCGCCTGATAGACCTCCCCCATGCCGCCCTTACCAATGAGCCTGCTGATTTGATAGTGGCTCAGTGGTTTGCCGATCATAGATTGCGTGCCTTTAAATAGAGCTGAATCGGCAGCAAGGCCTTGCGCCAGCATTTCGATAGCAGGTGCTTCGATAAACATCGAAGCTTCCTGTTCGCAATCAAGCATGCGTTCGACCTCCTTGCGAAGGGATTCATCTCCGGCGCAGGTTTGGGCAAGATATTCTCTCCGGCGACCCGGATCAATTTCCAGAGCCGCATTGTAGAGTTTCTCTATTTCCTTCCAACGTTGAGGCTTCATCCACACCTCCAGCATTCAGTTCACAGAACAGCCAAACCTTTGCAACCTTCCACTCGCGTTTCACCCTGTCACGTGAGATATTCAAAATTTTAGCCATTTCATCCAAATCCAAGCCGCCAAAGAACTTTAATTCGACGATTTTCGCCTTCCCGGGATCGAATTGGGCAAGGGCAGTGAGGGCATCATCAAGTTTCACCACATCCGCACAAGGCGCAAAAGAAGCGGCGCGCGCTTCATCCAGCGATACTTTCCTTATGTTGCCACCTCGCTTTATGTATCCTTGCGAGCGTGCAAAATCCACCAGGATACGACGCATCAGGTTGGCGGAGATGGCAAAGAAATGCGCATGGTCTCGCCATTCAATCCGTTTGGCATCAATTAGACGGAGATAGGCCTCGTTGACAAGCGCTGTAGTTTGGAGCGTGTGCCCGGCACGCTCCCGCGCCATGAAGCAGTGAGCCAGGCGGTGAAGCTCGTCGTAGACAAGCGGTACGAGCTTATCAAATGCGGCCTGATCGCCGCTATACCAGGCTTGGAGCAGAATTGATATTTCGTGCGGGGAGGAAAGTCTCATTGAAACCCCCTGTACCCAAAGTGACGTTAACTTTCTATTGCCGTCAATTATACCTATTTGCCTGAACGGCGCAATGTAGTGAAGGGGTTCTTTTCATTATTTGGCTTTCTTGAGCACTAAAAGGTCTGTTCCCTGAGAATATATGAAATCGGACGAATATAACTCCTAGATCAATGATCCTTTCCCCCTGGACCATATTTATGCCGGCAAAACGCTTTGGATTTAATCGCTCGGATATGAAAAAAGTTAAGAAGCGCCTGCCGGCTGGGCCTGCTTCGACGGACAATATACAATCAGCGCTGATGAGACCCGCCAATCTGCTACAGGAAAAAGAATATATCAAACGCCTGATCGACGGGTTTGGATAGAATGGCGGCTATATTCTCTCGAATAGCACCGCCATTAATGAACGCTACACCTGCAAAGCGGGTGGTATTAGGAAGCCCCCCAAGATAGGGGCAAGCCGATTTCCCAAGCTGCGT
>JAHFUH010000594.1 GCA_023265215.1 Acidobacteriota bacterium | reverse complement strand
ATGCCGGCGGCCCCTGGTTCGATCAGCTTTCCGGAAGGCTTCTGCGCAATCGGAAAGCCAGAGTCCGGATGACCAAAGGAATTCATCTCATTTGTCCTTCCCTGAGCAGGCAGGCTCTTGTATTTCTTTCCAATCTTGACAAGCGGCTTTTCTTTATTGTTCCCTGGATGGGGCAAAGCCTGGTGGGCACCACCGACACCGACTTTGCAGGCGACCCCGGCAGCGTGCAGGCTGAAGAGGATGAAGTCCGCTACCTGCTGGATTCCCTGCGTCCATTTATTCCCTCCATATGGCAACGACAACTTTTCTATTGCTATGCAGGCGTCCGCGCGCTTGTTCCCGATAGAGGAACACCCTCTTCGATATCGCGCATGCACCGGATCGTCGATGAGGCAGAGAATGGAGTTTCGGGGCTCATTTCGGTAATTGGCGGGAAAATTACAGGGTATCGTGCCATCGCCAAAGAGGCTGTGGATATAATTTGCGCAAAACTGGGAGTCCGGCATGAGTGCCGGACTGCAGCCATTCTACTGCCCGGATCCCGCGGCCACGAGATTTCCAATCCATTGTCTATCAAATTTCTGGACGAGAAAACCGTCCGGCACCTGTATTCGATCTATGGATCCCGAGCGTCGGAAATAGTGGACCTGGCGCAATCGGAAAGCCGGCTCCGAGTTCCGCTTGCCCCTGGATACCACCTCGACATTGCAGCTCAGGTTGTTTACGGCATTCGCAAAGAGCAGTGCTTTCGAGCCGGAGATTTTCTTTTGCGCCGCACGCTGCTGGGATTTTCACCAGACCAGGGCCGGAGGGCATTGCCTGGAGTAATTGCCTGCATGGGCGACGAACTAAACTGGTCCGCCACAAAAAGAGCTGAGGAGCTTGACGCGTATATGCAGTGGATTCACCGGACAAACCAGGATAGCTCGACGGCCCCCGGAGGTCCATAAGTGTTAGCTTAAGCATGAACCCTATGGAACAGTGTTAAGAATATCGAATATCGAACAAGGAATGCTGAATTTCAGTATTCGGCATTCGATATTCGATATTTAAAATCCGATTTACCAAATTCATAAAGTTAATACTTATGGCTGGAGGCCTCTTCATCATTTAACAAACGTAGCAAGCAATAGCACAAAATTATCAATCGCTGCATTGATATTTACCACAAACACGAGATATTTATAGTGACAGGGCAAGGATTACCCCGTTGTTGAGCGGGATAAGGAGAGCCGATGGCGTTCATCATTCTATCGGTGGCTGCAATTTGGCTATTGGCGTATATCCGGGCAAATCTGCCGGTTTGGACATGTGTCTTCGCTTTTCTGTGTGGTCTCCGGATGTTCACCAGTGCGAGTTTCACCGGCCTATGGTGGTTCGTCTGGCTGTTCTTCCTGGCTGCTGCTCTTATCGTCAACGTTCCCGGTATGCGTCGCGCGCTCCTCATGAAGCCGCTATTTCGCTTGTTCCGGCGGACGCTTCCCTCCCTCTCTTCCACCGAGCGCGAAGCGTTAGAGGCGGGAACAGTCTGGTGGGACGCCGAGCTTTTCACCGGCGACCCGGATTGGAACAGTCTCCTTGCGATGCCGAAGCCGGAACTGACCAATGAAGAGCAATCTTTTCTCGACGGCCCGGTTGAAAAACTCTGTTGCATGCTGGACGACTGGAAGATCGTCGCCAGTTTGCGCGATCTTCCTCCTGAGATCTGGCAGTTCATCAAGGAAAAGGGATTTTTCGGGATGATCATCCCGAAGGAATATGGCGGGCTCGGTTTTTCCACCTTGGCACACTCCCAGGTGATCGTGAAGATTGCGAGCCGCAGTCTAACCGCGGCTGTAACAGTGATGGTCCCCAACTCACTCGGTCCTGCGGAATTGCTGCTCCGCTACGGAACAGATAAACAGAAAAAGTATTACCTTCCCCGCTTGGCCAAAGGAGAGGAAATACCTTGTCTTGCCTTGACCGGCCCGGAGGCGGGGAGCGATGCTGCCTCCATCCCCGACACCGGTATTGTCTGCCGCGGGATTTTTCGGGGAGAAGAGATTGTCGGCATCAAAATAATCTGGGAAAAACGCTACATCACTCTTGGTCCAGTGGCTACCATACTCGGTCTCGCCTTCCGCCTCCACGACCCGGAGCACCTCTTAGGGAACGATGAAGACTTGGGCATCACACTGGCCCTAATTGCTACCGACACGCCGGGCATTGCCATCGGCAGCCGTCACGACCCCCTGGGCGTCCCTTTCCAGAACGGCCCCAATCGTGGAAAAGACGTGTTCATTCCCCTCGAGTGGATCATCGGAGGTCATGCCGGGGTTGGCCAGGGTTGGCGGATGCTTATGGAAAGTCTCGCTGCGGGCCGTTCTATCTCTTTGCCATCTCTCAGTTCCGGAGGGGCAAAATTGGTGGCTCGAGTTGTTGGAGCTTACGCCCGGATTCGACGGCAGTTTCGCGTATCGATCGGCCGCTTCGAAGGAATCGAGGAGGCGCTGGCGCGAATCGCCGGCAATACATACGTTATGGATGCCGCTCGGGCGATGACCTGCGGCGCGGTTGACCTGGGTGAACGGCCGTCGGTTATTTCCGCAATCGTAAAATACCACTGTACCGAGCGTATGCGGATTGTAGTGAACGACGGCATGGACGTGCTTGGCGGCAGCGGCATCTGCCTGGGCCCGCGCAATCTGCTCGGTCGCATCTATCAGGCAGCCCCGATCGGAATCACTGTGGAGGGCGCCAACATCCTTACACGCTCCATGATTATTTTTGGCCAGGGAGTAATCCGCTGCCACCCTTATGTCCTGAAGGAAATGAAGGCAGTGACGGATCCGGATGTCAAGCATGGATTGGCAGACTTCGATCGGCTCCTAAGGAGCCATACGGCTTTTGTCCTCTGTAACGCAGCTCGATCCCTCTTCCTGGGCTTTACAGGGGGGCATCTGGCAAAAGCACCGACTGAACCGGCGCGCCGCTATTACCAGACCGCAACGCGATTCTCTGCCGCATTCGCCCTGACAGCCGACGCCGTCCTGCTCACACTTGGAGGAGCGTTGAAAAGGCGGGAGAGAATTTCCGCCCGGCTTGCCGACATTCTGAGCCATCTTTACCTCATCTCGGCACTCCTAAAGCAGTTTAGGGACCGGCAATGTCCTTTGGAGGAGCTGCCGCTTCTGCAATGGGGGTATGAGGAGAGCCTGCTCAAGATCCAGGATAGCTTTGCCGAGATCTTCGACAATCTGCCGGTCCGTCCGGTGGCCTGGCTGCTGCGGCTGATTGTCTTTCCCTTTGGTCGTCCATTTGCCGGCCCGGACGATCGGCTTTGCAGCCGGGTTGCCGGAATTTTAATGGAGCCCTCTCCTCTCCGTGACCGTTTGACCGCCGGGCTTTTCATCCCGACCGACCTATCCGATCCTCTGAATCGGCTTGAAGATGCACTCAGAAAAGTGATAGCTGCCGAGCCGGTGGAACAAAAGCTGCGTGACGCGGTCAAGGATGGACGACTTGACAGAGGAGCCGAAGATGCTCTTCTGGATGCGGGAGTACGCGCGGGCGTCATTACAAGTGATGAAGCTGATTTCATACGGCAAGCCACAGCCGCACGCCGAGAAGTGATCCGGGTGGACGATTTCCCACATTTGTAAAAAACAAAAACGCCAACGTTACAACTCCAGGAGCGCCGCCGACATGCCTAATGACGCGTGGTTTTTCAGTTTTTAGGCCCGAAGGGCCAGCAGTAAATAGCCCCGAGCGTCAGCTCGGG
>JAHFUH010000593.1 GCA_023265215.1 Acidobacteriota bacterium | reverse complement strand
GGCGGTGTAATCATAATAATCTGCCGCATCTACACCGGCTCCCTTTTGAATCAAAAACACAGCGGCCTCAGTCTTGGCATTGAAACAGGCCAGTAACAACGGAGTTTTCCCTGGATCTCGAACGATGACCTTTTCGCCTTCAATTATGCCTTCGATCTCTTCGCCGGTTTGGGCATTGACTTCTGATCCGTATGCCAAAAGGATCTCGATTATTGGGACGTGTCCATTTTCTGCGGCATAATGCAGCGGCGTTCGCCAGTCATTTTTGGGATCTCTGTCGTTAGCTTTTGTCGGATCAATCGCCAGAATGGCTCTGAGCCTGTGGATATCGCCGTTTTTAGCCGCATCGAATATGGAGCCCAGAGCGGTGAGCGACTCGGTTTTGGCGTCCTTGGATGTCAGCGCGACTTCATTCAATCCTCGGCTGATGAGCCCACCGGACCAACGATTGAGTTCACGCGGACCTGTCGGGATCAGACCATTCGAATCGTGCGGATCGCTCATCGCTTATACATCGTGACAACCGCGTCCAATTCGATTTGAGCCGCGGTAATTCGTTTGTCGATATCCTGAGCCATTCGCCCAAGCAAATCGATGCCCCCCATTTCAGATTCCCCAACCCGTTTTTTAAGCTGGAATAAATCGGAATTTGTTAGTGCGGTAATCTGGGCATCAATGGTACGCAACCTTTCTTGTGCCTGGGCGATCTTCCTGATTATCCGGACTAAATCGGCTGCGATCCCTTCACCTTTGACTGATTCCGGGCTGCTTTCCCACTCCTGGAGAATTTGACGAAGGCGCTGGGTGTCGCCATTTTCAAAGGCGATGTTTGCCTCCGTCATAAGTCGTTCTCGCCGGAGCCGCTCTTCTTCATTTCCCGAAAGGTCAGGATGGATCTGCTTCGCAACTTCCCGGTACAGCTTTTTAAAATCTTCGGATGGCTTAAACTCGGCTTTTTGGGGTGTGGAATTGGCTGCCTGTGTGCGTTGGTCTGATTCGTCTGCCTGTTTTCTCGCGGCTCTGGCTTTATTTTGAACTGCAATATTTTCCGGATTCAACGCCGCCTTATGCTCGGCGATTTTAGCCTCAAGCTCATCGAGAGTGCCAAAACGGGATCCAACCTGTCGAATGTAACGGATTTCGAAATTGCGCAGTTCAATTTCTAGGGTGGCCAGATCTAACTCTCTCTGGGCAAGTTCCTGCTGTAGCTTGGCCAATTCCGCTTGTTTGACGGCCAGTTCCTGTTCCTCGGGAGTCTGTTTTATTGAAGACTTGGGCATGGTGGCTGTACCGGTCATAGGATCCTCAACTCGCTTAACCATGGCGTTGGCTTACAAGGCCGATGCACTGATATTTCAAGTATTATCGGCCAAAGCGATCCCAATGGTAATAATTATATCAATTAATACATCCTATTGGTATGTACCATTGCCCATCCCTCCCAGCCTATCATCGGTATCATGATGAAGCAGGGACATTTACAGGCGCTGGGCAAACGAATTCAGGAATTAAGGAAGGATCGGAATCTTACCCAGGAGCGGCTTGCAGAACGATGTAGCCTGACGATCAATTACATCGGCAAAATCGAGAGAGGGGAAGCTCAGCCAACCCTGGAGGCACTGTTTTCCATCGCCACCGCTTTGAAATCAAATCTCTCCGCTCTGTTCACTTACCTGGACCGGCCGTTGACCAAGGATGAAGCAAAGGCGAAAATTCGGGAATTGCTGGATCAGTTGTAACCTTTTCGGCTATGGGCTTGGAGGTCGCCCGCAGCCGCTCTGGGATCACCGGATCCCTGTCTACAGGGCAAACTTGGATGATCTATGGGCCATTATTGCGGAACTGGGAATTGCACTGATCCTGGAATCGCGCCTGCATACTGGGCTTGCCGTGACTCATGGTACATCCCAGAATACCGACCTCCCTCCGGGTAGGCAGATCCAGCAGGGAGATTTATCTCGGTACACGATCTCTAAATCGGAAGGGAAAATGCCGATACGCGTTTTTTAAGGCAAGTCGTTTTAAAAAGGTTTATAAATCCAGTTTGAAATCCCGATTCATCGCTGAAAATAGTTCCATAAAGGAGGCAAACCCCGTGCGCCAATACATTGCTACGTCGATGATGATCCTGATCTTGCTGTCGGGAGCTGCTTTTGCAGGAGAGAAGCTGCCAAAACCAGATCGTATTCCAGCTAATGCCACATCCCAGCAGAAGGCCCTTATTTCGGAGGGAGTTTCTCTGGATAACGTAGGCCGCTATGACGATGCCATCGTGAAATACAATCAGGTCCTTGAAGTTGCCCCGGATGTTATCGGAGCAATTTACGAACTGGGCTATTCGTATTTCCACAAGAAAGACTACGAGAATGCACTGGAATTAGCTCGGCGGGGTGTTCAATACAAATCAGAGGTGTTACCCCACCTGTATGTTTTGCTTGGCAACACCCTTGATGAGATGGGGAAAAGGGCCGAAGCAACAGATGTCTATAAAGATGCCATTAAGCGGTCACCGGAAACAGCTCTACTGCATTTCAACCTTGGCCTTACGTTGATGGGTGACGGGAAGCTGCCGGAAGCAAAGGAAGAGATGCAGAAATCGGTTGCCTTGGCCCCGAGCCATGCCAGCAGCCACTACGTTCTGGCCACCCTATACCACCGGCTGCAATATCGGATTCCTGCTCTCCTCGCTCTCACGCGATTTCTTCTTATCGAGCCTGATTCTCCCCGTGCCAAAGATGTTATCCCGGTACTGGAGCGGCTTATTGTGGGAAATGTAACCGCGGGCAAAGATCCCAATCACATCAATATCACCCTGAGCATGACCCCGGATTCGAAGAAGGATGAGGGCGATTTCGATGCCATAGAACTTGCGATGTCGATGTCGATTGCTGCCGGGCAGACGAAGGAAAGCAAAGAAAAATCATCGCAATTCAGGGTGCTGGCGTCGACCTATGGGGTTATGGGTGCAATCATGTCAAACATGAAAAAGAAAGGCTTCGCGGCGAAATATTACGCCCCATTCTACGCGGAAGTCGACAAACTGGAATATATCGAAGCACTCGTCAATCAGGCATTCCAGGCGGCAAAGGTGGATGGATGCGCCGAATGGAGGGATGAAAATAGCTCGAAGATCGGCGATTTCCAGAAATGGGTTTCAGGGTATGAATGGCCAAATACCAAATAACCGACAAGATTCTTATGTGAGCGGATTCGGATTCAGATAATATGAAGCGCAAGAAAAACGAACCGATGCCGCGAACTCCACCGGAGAACCTGCCCAACATCGAGGATTTGGCTCCAATCGATGCGGAAACAATGCCTGCCGGCGACCACTGGAGGAATCCTGCGTTCAAAATATCGACCTATCCGGACGAAGAATTCCTTCGCTGATTGCCTGGAATTCGGTTCTCGACCATGCCTCCCTGGCGAGTTCCCGGATCCACAAGTTCCGGTAGCGGGACGTTCGGCTGGTTAAGTGTGATCTGTCGAATGCAGTTCTGCCGGGAGTTGAAGCAGCCCGTGTCGAATTCGTCGCCGTGAATTATTCTGCGGCCGCGCCGAACTTGGGTTTCGGAAGGACACCTCCTTCCTCCGCTTGCTAGAGATTTCGAAAGGAAGGGGAGGTTGTCGAAGTCGTCATTGGATTTCATAGGGCACCCCCTGAAGGATGGTTTTTAAATCGATCGACGGATATTTTGCTTTTGAGTTTTTGTTTGTGCAATAGGAATGCATAATTCTTACAACCGTTCTGACTGATTTTTCGGACTTTTCACTG
>JAHFUH010000592.1 GCA_023265215.1 Acidobacteriota bacterium | reverse complement strand
TCAATCATGGTCCGCGAACCTGCTATTGATTCCTGGCATTTGGATCGCAAAATCTCAATTGCTTCCAAACACCCGATTTGCTCAGAATCAGATTTGGCAATCTGAAAATGATCATTTATTGCGAAGAATATTCCAGGCTGCACTTTGGCTGATGGCTCAGATTGAACTTGGACATATCCCATATATCCGTCTGTTCGCTTGCCTTGCATGATCAGAACACGCATCCCAGGGTTATTAAGTATTCCTTCCCAGTTTGTCTTGGGAGCCCACGAATAGCCGTATGAATGCATCTCCTCTTCAGATCTTAGACGGTGATGCGCCATATAATTAATTCCCACCGCGCGAACCGGACTGTGACGGAGCAGTGTAAATGTACCTAACACTAAATCTCGAAGAATCTCGAAATAAGCCTCCTGAGCGGTTGAGGCAGAGAAACGTTCTCGCGTGACCTGGAGTTCTAACCAATCACCCAATTTGAAGGAAGTTACTTCTGGAGTTATAAGTTGAACTTCAGATTCTTCAGATTCTTTCGTTCTAATAAGCTCCTGGGCAGCAAACCACGCAGGCTGGAATATCTTCGGATTAAAATCTCCAATGAGTACGATGCTTAAGCCTTCAATCTCTTTTGTCATAGCAAAGGTGCTCTGCCAAGCCATTATAAGCCAGCATTACCAAAGAGGATTAATCCTCAGGGGCAACATAGTAACACAACCTCCATATCGTCGGCCATGGTATTGCCTTTAGTTCCTGAAAGTCAACCGATTGGCGTATCCATTAGAATCTGATCTCGCCTGTCGACTATTTCATGATGCGGCTAGAATTTTTTCTCATTGTCCAGATCGTGGCTATCTGCTTCCCTTTATTGTCACGGGCAAAGTCACGGGCAAAGTCATGCCATTTTAGCAGATCTTCTAAAAATTGAGTGGCTGTAAGTCCTTTGTTTTTGGTACCGAGGGTGGGAATTGAACCCACACGTCCCGTAAGGGACCCAGGATTTTAAGTCCTGTGCGTCTGCCAGTTCCGCCACCCCGGCACAATGCATTCCCAATAGCTTAGCGATAATTTTGAAAACATCCACACAAAAGAGCATTTGGCCGCCAACCCTAAGACAACAGTATTCCACTGCGCTCCCAGGGAAGGACTTTTTATTTGGCGGGTATGCCAACCTGCCCTATAATTGTCATTTGGCGATATATATGGCAAATAATGAAAAGATGGTAATGCTTGGAAGAAATGGCAGAATTGTTATACCTGCGGTCTATCGTAAGAAGATGCGAATCTCGGAGGGGGACCGGCTGGTTCTTCATTATGAAGAGGGCGCGCTGAGACTCATGACTCCTTCTCAAGCGGTTCAATTCGCGCAATCACTGGTCCGGCAATATGTGCAGGACAATCGTTCCCTCGCGGACGAACTGATCGCAGAGCGCAAGAAGGAATCCGCCGATGAGTGATTGGATTCTGGACGCATCGGCCATTCTGGTTGTATTAAACCGCGAACCAGGCTGTGAAAAAGTTGAAGCATTACTGCCCGGCGCCTTCGTTTCAAGCGTTAACCTCGCTGAGGTCGCAGGCAAGCTGGCCGATCTTGGCATGCCCCTCCCCGATATGCGGGCAGCAATCGAAGCCCTGGGACTGATAATTGTGGACTTTGATGCCCAAATGGCGTTGGAAACCGGGAGTTTGCGCCCGGTCACGCGCAAAGCAGGATTGTCTTTGGGAGACCGCGCTTGCCTTGCAGCTGCAAAGGTCCTGAAGAAATCTGTTCTCACAGCCGCTCGCATGTGGATTGGCCTTAAAACCGGCGTGAAAATTCGATCCGTCCGCTGAAGCTTGATTTTGCGGGAACTCTGGTATAATCGGCGGCACTTCAGGCAACGCAAAGACCCAAAGGCGCAAAGACGCGAGGAGAGACTTATGGACGCTTCCACCGAGCAGGCTTTCCGCGAAAGAGAAAAAAGACTGATGGACGCTGTTGCGCTCCGGACGCCGGACCGCGTACCGATTTCACTCGGCCTCAACTACCAGCCGGCGAAATTCGCCGGAACCACCACCTGGGCCGCCTATTACGACTGGCCGACGTGGAAGCAGGCGTACATCGACGCCGCGAAATATTACGCGCCCGACCGGCTCCTCGTCGTTCCCAACCAGTCCGGAAACGTGCTCGAAGCCCTCGACGCCAAACAGCTGCGCTGGCCCGGCCACGGCGTTTCCCGCTACCACACGCACCAGTTCGTCGAGGGGGAGTACATGAAAGCCGACGAATACGACCTCTTCCTCAGCGATCCCTCCGATTTCTTCGTGCGCTTCTACCTGCCCCGCATCTACGGAGCCCTGGCGCCCCTGGAAAAATTGCCGCCCTTGAATACATTAATGATGTTTCTCCCCTTCAACAACCTGGCCACTCCCGAGTTCGCTGATATGCTTGAAAACCTTACCAGGACCGCACGCGAGGCCGTCCAGTGGCAGAGCGAAACCGCATCACTGACCCGCGAACTCACCGAGCTGGGCTTCTTCTGCAGGCAGCCGCTCTTCGGCGGCGGCGCACCTTTCGATGCGATCTCCGATTTCCTGCGCGGCATGCGTGGCGCCATGCTTGATATGTATCGCTGCCCGGAAAAATTGACGCAGGCGATCGAAATGATGTGCGACCTCCAGCTGGACCGGATCTCCAAAGCACCAAAGGCAACGGAATTCAGCCCGGTGTTCATGGCCCTGCACCGTGGATCGCACGGCTTCATGAATTTGAAACAGTTCGAGACGTTCTATTGGCCCTACCTGCTGAAAGTCATCGACGCGCTTGTCGACTCCGGATACACGCCGGACGTCTTCTTCGAAGGCGACTACAATTCACGACTCGAATACCTCGCCGAAATGCCGAGTGGAAAGGTGATCGCGCGGTTCGATCAGATCGATATGGCGAAGGCAAAGCAAATTCTTGGAGGTAAAATCTGTATTTCGGGGAATTTCCCGGTGTCGGTGTTGCAGGTCGGAACGCCGGATGATGTGAAGAACCTATGCAGGAAGCTTATCGATACCGCAGGGAAGGACGGCGGGTACATCATGGGGCCGGCGTCAGCGCTGGATGAAGTGAAGCCGGAAAACCTCAAGACGATGATCGACTTTACCAAAGAATACGGAAAGTACTAGAAGATAGCTTTAAGCTGTCAGCAATCAGCTGTCAGCAAAAGAGCTCAGTCGATGCAGTTGGATGTAAGGCGCTCCCCAAAGCTAAAAGCCGACCCCGATTTTCACGCTTTTGGGGCGGCAAATTGGAGGACAGTGTAAGAGCGTGCGGGAACCTGGAGCAGCGTGCGCGGGCCGAGCTTCGGCGGCTCAAAGGGCTGAGGAGAGACCTTTTTCGGATTCTCGAAACTGTTGACCGCTTTCAGATCCTGACCGGTCAGCACCTGCGAGAATAGTACGCGCTGCGGCGGAGCGTCGCGCCAGACTACTTCCACGTCGCGCGCTTTCTCCAGATCGCGATTCAGAACAAACAAACATATAGTCCCGTTGCCCGCATCCAGTGTGGCGGAGGCATCGATGTATGGCGCCCGGCTGTCCATTCCCCGGACGCTGTAATCGGGCGAATCAACCGCGAGATCAAGCACGTCGCCGCGCGCACACTGCAGCGCCCACGAGTAAGGATAGTATATTGTCTGGCGGAACAGCCCGTCCGGATTCGTGGTGATCGGCGCAATCACGTTCACCAGCTGCGCGAGACATGCGACGCGCACGCGGTCCGCACGGCGCATGAGCGAATTTAGAAATCCGCCGACG
>JAHFUH010000118.1 GCA_023265215.1 Acidobacteriota bacterium | reverse complement strand
TTGTGCAGGTCTTCATGACACCGGACCATCCGTCGAGGAGCCGCCTTTGATTGTTCATGGACCCGATGGCCAGTACTCACCGTAGATGCTGTCCATTCAGGCAACACGTGGATTTGGTCCAATGGGAACAAACGTCGTCTCCTGACCGCCAGAGCATTCTCCTATAAACTCCGGACGAAAAGTGAAGCGGCAGACTGTGGAAGAACTGTGAAACACAAGGATATCAAACCTGGCATCTATTGGATCTGGATACGCTGAGATCCTCGTGGGCATAGTTTGGACGCCCCAGGGCATTTTGAGGGGTTTTCGAGGCAATTCCGAAAAGGCTAAATCTGCGGAAATGCTTGTCGGACGCTGGTTTATTGCGGAGCACAAGGCGGAATTGAACCGTCGGCTCGCTGTCGATAAAGGCAGGCGAAGCCGTACTTCACTCAGAATGTGGTCGGTGTGACAGAAATTACTTTCTGTGCGGCCCTGACTGCGGTCCATATCGTCGGGAAAACAATGTGAATCGTCCAGAACATGTTCTGAGACACTGGGACCATTTTCTAAGCGACGCAGAAATGTTTCTGCGTCGCTCCGATCATTTTCCCGGCCAGCCAGAAGATCTTCTCAGGCTTTGCGACCATGATCTGAGTCTCCCAGAACATGTTCTGAGACACGGGGAACATGTTCTGGGAGACTCAGAAATGTTTCTGAATGGCTTTGAAATGTTTCTGAGTCATTCAGAAACATTTCTGAGCCAATAATAAACCTATTGAAATATCAGGACTTAGAGCGACGACCGATTTAGAAACATTTCTGAGTCACTTAGAAACATTTCTAAGACATTGAAAAGATGTTTTCATTGATTGAAAAGATCTGTTCAGGGATCGAAAAGATCTTTTCAGCGATGGAGATTGTAATCGGGGTCCTTGAGAATATCTTCTCCGCTGCCAAGATCATGTTCTTCCTCGTTGAGAAAACAATCGGTGTGTCCCAGAAACATTTCTGCGTCGCTTAGAAATGTTTCTCCATTACAGAGAAGATCATCGGCGAAGCGCAGACTGCGTTCGGCCTCACCAAAATCACACACAAAGTCTTATTTGCCAATAACGAAGATCCTGCGACCATACTGAGATGTTCCCGCAGTATGGTCATGGAACATTCTTGACCATACTACGTGCTCATCGTAGTATGGTCACATGTTGCACAGATATATTGAAAGCGCGCTGAAAGACCTTCCATTTGCGCATCGCAAGATGGCTTTTGTCTCCGGCCCCCGTCAATGTGGCAAGACCACACTTGCAAAAATGCTGTTAGAAGACCGAGGAAGGGGCACGTATTATAATTGGGACGAAACCGAATTCCGCCGCCTTTGGACAAAGTCGCCCAGATTTATTCTTCAGTCGGGAAGCGCTGACAGGTCTCCCGAGTCAGTTCCCATTGTTGTGCTCGATGAGATTCATAAGGCTAAGAAATGGAAGCAGGCACTCAAGGGTGTTTATGACACTATGGATCAGCCCTTGGATATCCTTGTAACGGGCAGTGCCAGATTGAGTATTTATCGCAAAGGGAGCGACAGCTTAATGGGCCGCTACTATCACTTCAGGCTGCATCCTTTCACATTGGCAGAGATCGCCGGCTATCCTCTGTTGCCGCCGGAACGCCTTCATTCGGGAATATTGGAGGATAGTGGACGCGGTGGAAAGCAGAACCGAACATACTTGAATGCCCTGCTCAAATTGGGAGGTTTCCCTGAACCATTTTTGGCCGGTGAAGAAAGACGATTGAATTTATGGCGTCGCGGTCGTATCGAGAAAGTTGTTCGTGAAGATCTACGAGACCTATCTCGTATTCCGGAACTGGGCCATATTGAAGCGCTGGTCTCCCTTCTTCCCGAGAGAGTAGGATCGTTGTTCAGCCGTGCTTCTCTCCGAGAGGAGCTAGAGGTTAGTTTTGACACCGTCCGTCGTTGGATGCAATATCTCTTCGAGCTCTATTATGCCTTTGAAATCAAGCCTTTTACTTACAGGATTTCTCGTTCGTTGAAAAGAGAAGGCAAGCTTTATCTGTGGGATTATTCCGAGATCACGGATCAGGCGGCAAGATTTGAAAATCTCATAGCAGTGCATCTTCTCAAGGCTTGCCACTATTGGACGGACACGGGAGAAGGCCTGTTCGAATTATTTTACTTGCGCACGAAGGAAAAGCAGGAGATCGATTTCCTGATTGTGAAAGATAAAAAGCCTTGGCTGCCGGTTGAAGTGAAAGAGAATGACACAAACCCATCCCCCAATTTCAAGCGATTCCTGCCGCATTTGAATTGCCCGCTCGCTCTCCAGCTAATTAACCATCCTAATTATCGCTCACAGCATCAGATTGGTGAAACAAAGCTGGTTGTGGCCGGCGCTTCGCAGATACTCCCCTTCTTCGTATGACATGGCGCAAAAGACTGCCTGATACCTCTCACAGGTTTGCTGTAAATAGCTGAAACAATTTGGGGGTTGAGTGTGGTGCCGGGGGGCGGGATTGAACCGTCGACACACGGCACAATGCAACGCTTAGTAAATGCGCTCCCGGTGGTGTTGGAAAGCTCCCACAACCAAACCACCAAGCCCAAGGGGGATGCTTGCGCTTGCAATTGCAATCCCGGCAGCAGGAGCGATGATTAGGAAGCTACCGCCTGCATCAGGGTGTTCCCATATCCTGCGGGTCACGGCTGCGGCAGACCTGATGCCGAGCGATGCGCCATTTCGCGCCGATTTCCAAATCGATTTCTTTAGCCGGTAGACTACCCGGACATCCTGCCGAGCGACCGTTCTGGTCTTCTTACCGTCGGCGAGAACGATCGTGGTGTCCGACACATTGCGAAGTTTACCCTGGACCTCTGTTCCATCCAACAGCGTGACGATAACTTTAGTCCGTGGCTTGACAGCCAAAACGACCCTCCAATCGGAATCTTTCGTGCCGAATCCTTGTGCGACAACAATTTGCGGCGTCGTCAACAACACAGCCAGCACGAAAGCAATCGTAGCACTAGCTTTTCCTCTCATAGGACCCCCTCTCATCAGTGCGCGAACAGCAAAAATAGGAAGGACAAGTTGCACTTTTAATCCCGATTTCTCCGCGCCGGCACCTTTGGGGATGCCGATATACAGCATTATCAATGTCAGAACCTAAACCCATGCGTGTTTCCTTATCGAAGCTATTTTTCAGTATCCAATGATGTAAAGCGACAATAGAGGTCAAAAACTGCAAGCAATGATAGATTAAAGAGCAGCATACATATGAAGCGAAAGAGTTCAGGAAAAGCAACATTCCTGAGAACAAATGGATCGCCGATTCGATATTGATAGCTGTATTAGCACGAGTGCTTCTAGCCAGTGATCTTCCTATTAAGCAGTTAAGGTAGCCAACGTTGAATCTGATTGGGGATTTTTGTTTCCGCAACTGCCTCTATTTTGGTTGGAGTTGGATACGGTGAGATTCTCGCGGACACAGTTTGGGACACACCTGGGGCATTTTGAGGGCGTTGCGGCGATATTTCAAAGAGGCTTAAATTTGCGGAAGCGCTTGTTGGACGCGGACTTGAACTGGTGCCGGGGGGCGGAATTGAACCGTCGACACACGGATTTTCAGTAAGTGCCCCCGAGCTTCACAACTTACTCGAATTCAATAAGTTATTGGAATAATGGACCTTCTGAATTGCAAAGTTTTGCTGATTTTCGCTCTTTATAGGCATTATTTTCGCCATTTTCTCACATGGAATCTCACATGGAGTTTTTGCGGCCGGCAAATATGGCCGGCAAAGCAAGGCTTGACGAGACGTATCCTATGGAATACAATAGAATTGTGATTGAGATCAGAGAGACCGCCGGTTACGCGAGGTGGTTCAGAGGCTTGCGGGACGGTAGAGCAAAGGCCAAAATAAATGCCCGCATCAGGCGAATGTCTCTCGGCAATCCTGGCGATGTGAAATCCGTCGGCTCCGGTGTCATTGAAATGCGGATCGACTATGGGCCGGGCTATCGCGTCTATTTTGCCCAGCGAGGGGAAGAGATCGTCATCCTGCTGGCCGGAGGTGATAAAAAGACGCAAACAAAAGATATTGCTCACGCCATTGAGCTTGCGCGACGTGTATAGAAGGAGGCACAGAACTTGAAAAAGGAAAAGATAAGGACCACCAAATGGGATGCGGCCAACCATCTCAAAACGAATAAAGATATTGTCGAATATCTTGAGGCTGTCCTTGAAGAAGGCGATCCTGGGCTTGTGGCAGCCGCTCTTGGCGACGTGGCCCGCGCGAGGGGAATGTCCAAAATAGCCAAGGCTGCAGGACTCGGGCGGGAAAGTCTCTATAAAGCGCTTTCTGCTGAGGGCAATCCCGAGTTTGCTACTGTTTTGAAGGTCATATACTCTCTTGGGCTTAAACTTCACGTGGCGGCATAAGACAAACTCCAGCCTGGCTGTTTCTCTTGTACAAAATTGCTTTCTACTGAAGGCGCTGCGATGCGCATCCTTCAGCTCTGCCGAATAACGACAAATGTGGAAACCCACTATCTGTCATACTTTCAGTGGCTGTCCATGTTTTTCAGGCGAGCCAATCAACTAATTCGGTGGTAAGGCATAGGTCGAAGTACGTTTTAAATCCGGCTTGCAACATTCGCAAATTCATATTCTCTATCAGAGACACCAATTCAAGCCTAAAATGATCTTGTCGCAAGGGGTTAAAATCTTAGTCGGCATGATACTTCTGATAAAAAACCGTGGATTAATAGCGAACAGCTTTGATTAGATGGAATTATTTCTCTTATTGCAAACCCAGAGTGGAGCATCATATGAAGGAAGCAGTCTATCGTCGCTGGCTAGAAGAACAAAAATACGCTGCAAACACCATCGTTGCGCAAATGCATCGGGCAAAGCGCGTTGAAGACTGTCACGGCAACCTCGATGAGCACTACAGCAAGGATCGCAGCGCAAGCCTTATCGACATCTTGCGCTACTTTACTGAGGACGAGCGGCGTAACCGCCCCAACCCGAGCAAGATTCCCTTCGATGGCAACATCCGCAACAACCTCGCCTCCTACCGCAATGCAGTGGAGCGTTACCGGAGGTTTCGAGATTCTATTGACGATGGAGCGGTTATAGCCGAAACGCAAGTTCGGTATGAGCCCGAAATCATGGTCAGTGAAGAGGCTGGCCAACGGATCGGTTTGGAACGCGACATGCAAGCTGCGCTAAGAATTTCGATCGAGCAGCTTGAACCAGGCTTGGTCATCATCGATGATGGGGCAGAGCGTTCCGTCGACTCCGGCTTCATCGACATCACAGCCCGCGATAGTTCGGGCACAACTGTGATCATTGAACTCAAAGCAGGACCAGCTGGACAACGGGCCATTGGTCAGATCTTGAGTTATATGGGAGATGCAGCTGCCGAAGAAGAAAGCGGGAAAATTCGCGGCATCCTTGTCGCCTCTGATTTTGACGCCAAAGCAAAGGCAGCGGCTAGAATGGTCCCGAATCTCAGTCTCCGCAGGTACAGTGTGCAGTTCATGTTTCGTGATGGGCAAGCATAGCGCCATCCAACGGCCGATGCCCTTGCGGGCAGCAATTTCCTTCTATTTTTGGCTGAAGTTGGTTGGAGTTGCATAGGATGAGTTTCTCGCGGACACAGTTTGGGACACACCTGCAGCATTTTGAGGGGAGTTCGGCGATGTTTTCAAGAGGCTTAAATCTGCGGAAAGGCTTGTCAGACGCGGGCGGGCGGCTGGTGCCGGGGGGGCGGAATTGAACCGTCGACACACGAATTTTCAGTAAGTGCCCCCGAGCTTCACAACTTCCTCGGATTCAATAAGTTATTGGGATGATTGAGCTTGTGAGTTGCTGAGTTTTGCTCGTTTTAGGCAGTTTTCACATGGTTTTCTCACACAGATTCTCACACGCTTGGCGGAGACATTGCCGGTCCACTACCCATTTTCCCGCCGGCTGAAACCGAGAAACTCATTCAGCCAGCCAGAGATTTTTTCCGCGCGAAAATCGATGAATTCTTCAAATGCTTCAGGCTTCAAATATGTGTCCTGTGCTACGAAACCAAGTTGATGAGATGCCCATTCTCTTTGATCTGATTTAAGTGCCCTCCAGCAATCGAGCGGATTTTGGTCCCCGATTTCAGCATTATCTGCCTGCAAAAGAATTGCGTAGTTAGCCACAGTGTTTAACCGCTCAATCGGAAAGTCCTGGTCTTGCATGAATTTCTTAGGGAAAACGTGGTGGACTGAGAGTGGGTCATTATTGAGCCCATCGTGCAATGCGTCCTTTAGTTTGCGTCCGCTCGGCCAACTCCTTACTCCCTTCTCGTACAGATATGCAAGGAAGATCTGCATGAGGGGGGAGTACATTCCATTGGTATTTCTGATGTCATCTTTCTTAATTTTATAGAGCCGATTCTTCGGGATTCGAGCGAACAGAGCGCGAGCAAGTCGCGACCGATCGCCTCTTGTATTCCGAACGGCGTTGACGTAGGTATTAACAGCCGTTTCAGTTGCTCCCCGAAAGAGACTTCGAAGCCCAGTGATCAGGAGATAGCGTTTTACGAGTTCAGCATCTTTGCCGCGCAGCTTTGACGTATTGCTCTTTGCAAGCATATAAACGACGGGTATCAATGCCATCGTTGATGGAAGCCACCGGCGAGTTGTCCAGCCAACTTCTTCCGTAATGAACTCAACCGTCGCCCGCAGAGCTTTTTGAGTTCTACGCCAAGACTCTTCGATTTCGGCCGTATCATCCGCCCAACTACGTGGAAGCTTGGAGAAGCTGCAGTTCCCCCGATGCACGGTTACCAACGCGCGGAGAAGGAAAACAAAATTCAGACCGAGAGCACGATTATCAGGTTCCGCAATAAATGCCCGCATTGGTTCGACGATTTTCTTCGTGGCAGCGGACGCCAATCTGGCGGCTTCGACATCGCCTGCAGACAGCGACGTGCCCCCTTTGTTCAGCCGGGAAAATACTTCAAATGCATCTTCTTCGTGATCATCTGTAAACTCATCACATAGAGCATCCCGTTGTAGCATGGTAGCGAGCCGGTGAAGTCGCTCGCGGTATTTCGTAGCTTCTTTGTTTCCTTTTCCCAGCTTTCCTTGCGCATCAAGAGCCTGGATGAGGCGATCTATCGATTGATATAACTGACCATCTTTTGCCTTTGATGTTGCGACTATCTCGCAAAGTGGAACGATAAGAGGGTCGTCGGCTTCAATGCGTTTGGTTATGGTTCTTTTCATCTGCCCCAGATAAAATTGTTCGTTCTCCAAATCAAAAAATGCACGGTGAGTAAGTTCAGCAGCTGCCTCTCCTTGGAGGGCCAGCGCAAGACTGGTCAGTCTCTGTTGTCCATCGAGGAGGAAGCCATAGAAACTATCCAGCTTCTTTGGCATCAGCGTGCCAAACGGGGTCTTTGTGGGATGAGAATCCTGCGTATGCCAAACGTAGAACGATCCAATCGGCCATGATCGATACAAGGAATCCAGAAGCCGGGCAACCTTCTTGGGCTTCCAGACATAGTCCCGCTGCATCAGTGGCAATCTAATCTCACCGCTGTTGAATCGCTCGACAAGATCAGCAACAGTTACGTTCATTTCTCGCCTCCACAAAAAGGATCATGCAAATTGTAAGTGTCAGATGGAGGGGCTTCACCGACAGGTTCCTCCAAGCAATGATGCATGATTAGATAAATGGGCGGGCGCAAAACTCGCCGTTTGTGATTATAAGCCAATAGGACTATTTATCCGCAGTGAAAAGGATTTTATATAAAGCCAAGGGATTAGCCGGAAACAGAAGCATGTTCTCTTTGTGCATTCTTTCCCATTTCATCGCGGCCAGCGCTTTCGTTGCAGGGTGAAAGATTCAGGATCCAGGTCTTCCAGCAATTCATCCTCATCTCCGGCTTCAGGAGGATTTTGAATCCAAAGCAAGGTCAGGACGGCGCTGTAATTGGGAAGTGAGATTGAATGCTCAAGTAGGAGGCCAATCTTCTCGGCGTCACTTGCGTTTAGCCAAAATTGAGGATCCACAGGATTGAAATCAGTCGGCACGCTCATGCTAGAAAAAAGTCGACCTGCATAGGATTGTTTGTGTGGTATGTCGTTAATTGACAAAAAGAAAGTGAATCTTTCGCTTCGATTGTAGAATCGCGCTTGGCCATCTTGGCTCCATACCATTGCACAAGCATGATCGGTGATTTCGACAAAGCGACGGACAGTAGCCGTTAACCTCGTATCATATTCGTTTGCCAGCAAGGATATTCTTGATATTGAAGACATTGCTGAGACAAGCTTATTCCGTACAACGTGGGCGGGAAGAAGAAATTCGGCAGCAAATTGATTTGCCTCTATTTCGGGATCTTGCGGGTTCGCGCCCCAGGATTCTATCTCATAATCCTTGCAGACACTTGCCAAAAGCTTGTGGGTAGGGATAATAAAATGCCCTATTTCGCTCATAAAGCTCTGTGCGCTCCATGATCGCATATTCGCTCAGGGGCGTTGTATGGCTGCTCAGTTCTCGCAACTTGTAGATTCGCATTGCAACCCATCCGCTCTTGAGGTAGCCCAGCGCGGCATTGCTTGCAGCTCGCATGAAGTACTTGGCTGCATAGCTTTGTTCCAGACCGTTGGTCCGCTGATAGCAGTTCAGGAAGATGTCCTGCATCAGGTCATCTACGATATCGGCCTTTCGGACGATTCTGAAGATCGTGCCGCACATCTGATTCTTGGTTCTATCCCACTTAACTGTGAGCGCCGGTTTAGAATGTTGCCACCATCATCAAAGTAAATCTGCGGGGACGCGGTAAAAATACTCTATAGATATTTCCATATAGAAAACGCTCATAAATAATTTCATGTCGGGCTTGAAAATCGTTTAGGATCATATGCTCTAATGTGTCTTTTCAATTTTGATTTTTGCGCCAAATGATCGTGATATCGGGAGGGATGAGAGTTCCTGGCTTCCTATTGATCTGAGATCGAGACCTTGCGTATTTCGGACAGTACCAGCCAAATTGCTTGGCCAGGTCAGTCCTGAGCCGCTTGGGCTGCTGTCGATTATGAAACCAATGGTTGTTCGATCTACGATGGGATTAACCATGAACCTCATTCCATGGTTCAAGCACCGGGTGATGGCGCAGGCGGTTAGCTTATAGACTAAGATTTAGCGTCATTCATAAATTAAGCCATCTCGTATCAAGCCGCTGCCGTTGGGCAAAAAGCGTATGCTTTGCCCGTAACGAAAGTGGCGCCCACTTATTCCGGCGAAAATGGCTCCCTTTTAAACCGGCGCTCACAACTATCTCGGTGCCATTCGGGATACCATGGCCAGGGTAAGCGAAATCAACCGGCTTTGCTGGGATGACGTGGACCTGCAGCAGGAATTCGTGATCTTGTACACGCGAAAGAAGAAGGGCGGGCATCTGACTCCAAGAAGGTCCCGATGACCGAGCGGCTGTTCGGGATTCTTTCCCGGCGATTTGAGGGAAGGGATAGGGACAAGCCCTGGGATTTTTGGCACAGCTATTGGAGCAGCAAGGCCGGGAAGTGGTGCGAAGGGCCTTTCGGGGACCGCAAGAAGTTTATGAAGACGCTATGCAGGAAGGCTGGAGTTCGGTATTTCAGGTTTCACGCGCTAAGGCATTCCGGTGCATCGGTCATGGACAATCAAAACGTCCCGATCGGGGCTATCCAGCGCATTCTTGGTCATGAGAACCGCAAGACAACCGAGATTTATCTTCACAGCATCGGCCAGTCGGAGCGGGAGGCGATAGCGATATTCGAGCGTGCAAGCAGAAATCCTCACATGAAGTCTCACACAGAAGGTGATTTGGTCGGAAGCAAAATTGCTGTAAATGGTTGGAAAATAACTGGTGCCGGGGGGCGGAATTGAACCGTCGACACACGGATTTTCAGTCCGTTGCTCTACCGACTGAGCTACCCCGGCACTCCAAAGACCATTTATAAAGCGCGAGGTTTTATACCACTGAGCGAAAGAAAAATCCACCCAGAATTCAGGATGCCGCATGCTATGCGATTAATTTGTTCCAATGACTCGGGTAGACATGCCGCCTAATAATCCCTTACAATTCATGCATGGAGAATATCCGGGCAGCGCTTCAGAAGGTGCTGGAGCACCATCCGAACATCAAATTATGCATTGTTTTTGGTTCAACTGCCGCCGGTCGAGCATCCAGGCACAGCGATTTGGATATCGCGGTGGCTGGAGAGCATTCTCTGGAATGCGATAAATTCCTGGAGCTTATTGTGGAATTTTCTGCCGCAACGAATCGGGAGATCGATCTAGTCGATTTGATGGCTGTCCATGGTCCTATCTTAAAGCAGGCGCTGACGACCGGAAAAATTGTGCAAAATCGCAACAAGAGTCTCTACGCAAAGCTCATATCGCGGATGCTCTTCAATGAAGCAGATATGATGCCCTACTACAACCGTATACTTCGAGAACGGAGAAAGCGATTCCTCAATGGATAAAGAAGTTATTAGCGCTAAGCTCGAATCGCTGCGGCGATGCATTGAACGAATCAAGCAAAAGACTCCAGCCACTGCCGCTGCATTGCTCGAAGATAATGATCTTCAGGATATCATTAGCGTTAATCTTGAACGCGCGGTTCAAATCTGTGTCGATATTGCATCCCATATCATTGCCGAATCGGATACACAGGCGCCCGGCACTATGGGAGAAAGCTTTGAGCAGCTTCGGCGGCTCGATCTGATCTCAGACGATCTTTCAGTGCGGATGAAAAAGGCAGTGGGCTTCCGCAATATTGCCGTTCATGCTTACCAGGAAATCAATTGGAAAATGGTTTACTCCATCATCACTATACAGCTGTCGGATTTTGTGGAATTCGCCAAAGCTGTGTCGAAACATGCCAGACTGTTAGCCTGATCTAAACCGGTTGGGGTAGGCGGCTGCGAGCAGCGGGGGAACCGCCGGAGGAGTCGCGTCCAACTCCTCCAATATCTCGATTGCATTTACCAGCGCCTGACCCCTGAAATGATTGTTGGTGATCGCGTACGTCTCTTCCGTGCTTTGCTGCACTTTGCGTATCTGGCTCGAAAGTATGCCTATCTCCTCTTTCGTATACAGATAATCGTATCGTGCGTCGCGGCCTGCGTCCTCCTTAAACCAGTTCTCGTAATTGCGCCCGTGCAGCCGGAAATAGCCCATTGGCGCCGTTGCCATCTCGCCCGGCCCGATCGAATCGCCGATCAGCGGCTGATCCACGTTGCAGAACGCCACTTTGTTTTCGCGCAGAAAACCGTAAAAGGATTCGCGGTTCCAGCTGCCGTGCCGCACTTCCAGCGCCAGCGGGAAATCGCCTAAAATACGAAAAAGCCTACCCAGATGCTCCTGGTTTTCCGGCGAACAGCGGAAACGCCAGGGGAACTGGATCAGAAGCGCGCCCAAAATCCCCGCCTCCACAAGCGGCGCCATCGATCGCCGTATCTCGTTGCAGGC
>JAHFUH010000117.1 GCA_023265215.1 Acidobacteriota bacterium | reverse complement strand
AGTCGAGGATTCATTACAGCAAATAAAAAAAGCTGCCGCTTGCTCTTTAAGCAAAGCATAAGCAGAAAGCCGCAGACATCGGTGGTCCGATGTGCGCGGCTTAAGGGTTCGCGCAAAAATAAGTTTACATTCTGGCGCGAGCCCTAAGTCCTCACGCGTGCCCTTCCAACGAGCACCGGTGTATCAGGAAATCCGGCAAGCCTCGTTACGACATTATATGAACATTTCCCTGGAAGCTTTGTCGATCTCCTCCATGACAGTGTCATAGACGCCCGGGTAGATGCTGGCTGGATCGCCCATAGTGGTGCAGGGGATATAGGATTTCGTGCCGTATTCGCGGCAGGCCCGGAAGGTCTCCTCGTGGATAGCCTCGCGCGTCCAGTCCTCACGGTCGACTTTTCCGTTGTCGATGCCACCCATGATTGTTAGCTTTGCGCCGTAATCCTTGATGATTTTCGGAATGTTGTTGGTGGACATGCAGCCCTGCCAGACATCCATACCCATATCGACCATGAACGGCACAAGATTCTCGCCGTAAGAGTCGGAGTGGTGGACGATGCACTGGACGCCATGGGACTTGTAATAGCCGTAGATCTGCTTGTACGCGGGCAGGATGAACTCTTCGAACATCGCAGGGGAGATAAAGGATGATTTCTGGCTACCCCAGTCGTCGTGGTGGAACAGAGCGTCCGGCTTGATATATTTGCAGACATCTTCGGCATACCTGAGTTCAAACGCGGTGATCATCTCGTAAATTTCATGCAGCTCGTCAGGATTCGTATAGAAGGCTGTCAGGCAGTTGGCGATTTCAAGGAGATAGTGGCTCTGCTCGAAGACGCCTGGAGCGATGAACGGCGCAACGAAATATTCATTACGGTCAATGGCTTCAACCTGTGCAACCGTCTCCGCCCAGGCCTCCTCCGGCATGGCGGGGTTGGGAACCTTGACGTAGTCGCGCCAGTGTTCGATGTCCTTGATGACGACATGTTCCGCGTCGTGTACTGGGAACGGCCCGGGCGCGTTGGACGGAAAGCTGATGGTGACGCCCCATTTGTTCTTTTTGGAGAGGGCGCCTTTGGTGGGGCGCGCATCGCTCAAAGTAAATGGGGTGAACACCAGCGAAAGCGCTTCATAGCCTTTGACATAGCGGTCGGGTTTTCCGCCCTTCATGGTTTCCACCATATTTTGTCTTTTTGTGAGCATGTTTGTTCTCCTTCAATGAATTACGGTACGTCCATCGATGGACAGCATCGATGGACCGATATCTTCGGCGGAAACCGCCGGCATTAAGATCAATATCAAAGGACACGATCTTCAATTAATATATGGCAATAGTCAAGCTGAGGATATGGCCACCACCCTAACGGATAAGAATTTTATCGGAGGACGGAGAAGCACAGATCGAACAGATCCGGATCGAAAAGGACAGATTCGTTTGTTACTATTCAAATGCTCAGCAAAATCGCGCCTGATTGGTTAAACGGCTACATGAATAAATTTCAAGGTATATCAGGAAACAATCATGATGAATTTTAAAGAAATCCTATTGGCGCAGTTCAACGGTCAAGCCCCGAACCGCCCCTTGTTCATGCCTGATTTGAGTCTATGGTTCGAATGGCATAGCAAACGCGGTACATTACCCGAAGCGCATAGGAAAAGCTCCCTGGTTGACATAGCTTCAGCTTTGAATTGCCCGACATGGACGGTCCATACTCCCTGGCAGCTTGAATATGATGGCATCGAGGTAACCAGAGAAAAATCCGAAACCCAACGTGTCATCAAATACCACACAAAATCCAAAGCCCTATCAGAAATATGGTCGCTAGGGCCCGATGGGGATTGGTGGCAAACAGAGTATCCTGTCAAAGACGAAGATGATCTGGATGCTGCTGAGGAAATCGTGAAGGCAATGCAGTACCGGCTAAAGTCCTCTAAGCCTTCTGAAGCCGATTCGAATTCCGGCATCATTGACGTTATCAAACTTCCTATAACCCCATACTCGGATATGCTTCATACGTTGCTGGGATGGAGTGATGGCTTGATGTTGATGATGGCGGAGGAAGACCGGCTGATGGAATTGTTGGGGGTAATGGAAGAAAAGAGGAATGAACTGATTCAGAATCTGGCTGCCGGCTTCTCCCACTCCATCTTTTTGGCGCCGGACAATCTGGACGGACAATTCATCTCGCCTGCTTCTTTTAGGAAACACCTGGAATCAAGTTACCAAAAGATATGTGAAATGCTGCATCCGAGTGACAACTACCTTTTGGTTCACATAGGGGGGATTTCCAAACATCTGTTGCCGCTCCTGGCCGGTTCCGGTATTGACGGGCTGGCCGGCATCTCAGGACCGCCACAGAGTGATGCGGCACTTCCCGAAGCAAGAAAAGCGACAGGTCCGGATATTACGTTATGGGGAGGCATCCCGCAGGACTATGTTATGCCGATGGTCGACATATCTCTCCTGATCGAATCCGTTGAGGCAGCGAAAGCCTTTGCAGCGACTGACAATCGCGCGATTATAGGCATTGCAGATCATGTTCCGGTTGATGCGGAATTCAGCCGCCTTAAAGAAATTTCCAATCGAATAAATGGGTGTTAGATTGACATGAAAATTATCCGCGCTGTTATTGAGGATCAGCTCCAATTCACAGATCGAGGAACAGTCGTTGCTGTTAGGCGGGTCTCGAATGGACGCCTTGAAAACGGACCCGGCAAGGAAGGGGTTCAGTTACCCTTACCATGTCATGGAACTGGCGGCGGCGAATTTGCTGTTGAAATCGGGGATGCAGGCCAGTTCGATATACCCGTCTCTCGCAGCAATCGCCAAAGCAGTCCGGCGTTTGTCCCTTGAAATCAGCGCCAGCCGCGCCCCGGTCCCCGCAGCATTGCCTACCTGCTGAAAGCGCTCCAGGGGCAGCGGGGGCAGCATGCCGATTGCAATGGCGCTCTGCACATCGATGAAGGTGCCGAATGCTCCGGCAATGATCACCCGATCGATATCCGCTTCCACGATGCCCGCGTCCTCGAGCAGAGCCTGAATTCCGAGGCGGATCGCGGTCTTCGCCGCCTGCAGTTCCCGAACATCCTTCTGGGATATCGTGATATCGTCTTTCCCCGGACGCTCCGCAAGAACGAATTCTCTCCTGTCATTGCGCTTGCGCACAAGTGGGTGATCCTGCATCCGGCCCGAAGCATCGATCACGCCGTTCTGAAGCATCTGGGCAATCCCATCAAGTAGCCCCGAGCCGCAGATGCCGACCGGCGCATCACCGCCGATCGTCTGGATTTCCAGTCGTTCCCCCGACAGGCGCACATGCTCGATCGCGCCTTTTGCGGCCCGCATACCGAACTGGATATGCGCGCCTTCGAATGCCGGTCCGGAGGCGCAGGAAACGCTTTTCATTTTGCCGTGACAGTTCAGGCAGATTTCCGTATTAGTACCGATATCGAGGGCCAGCGTGACCCCTTCCCTCTCATCGATTTCGGTCGCAAGCAGCATTGCCACATGATCCGCGCCGACGTACCCGGCGACATTCGGCAGCATATGTACATAACCGCCCGGAGCCGTTTTCAAGCCGATGTCCCTGGCCTTTATGTCCACGGCGGAACGGACGGCCGGTACGTACGGAACCAGACCCAGTTGTTGAACCGGAAGTCTCAGGAACAGGTGATGAATGGCGGTATTGCCGACAACGACCGCATCCGCGATATGCAAAGGATCGGAGCCGATCTCCGCGCACAAGGCAGCAACGCTACTGTTCAGAGCGTCCACAAGGAGCGCCTGCAGCTTTTCAGCGTTTTCGGCAGATTCGCCGGCGATATAGATGCGCGAAACGACATCCTCCCCGTAGGATATCTGAGGGTTCATCAGGCCCGAGGATGCTGCGATACGCCCGCTTTTCATATCCACCAGGTAGACTGCTATCTTGGTCGTGCCGATATCCACAGCAAGGCCGATCCACCGGGTGGCAGGAGCGTCCAGAGCTATGATTTCCGATTCCCGCAGGACGACGCTTGCCTTCCAGTTCAGCGTTCGAAGCCGGGAAGAAAGGACCTGCTGGACGGTCAGATCGATGGTTCCCGGAGCAATGCCATGGGCGCGCTCCAGTGCGCCCCACAAGTTCCGGTCGTCCGGTTCCGGATTTTCCAGCGAGGGAGGGGTCAATTGTACATCGAGACCACGCGCCTGAGGATCCGGATCGACGCGCAGATCGAGTCCTTCCACCTGCATGCGCTGAGGCGTGGACAGAGACTCCGGCGGCACCAGCACCCGGATGTCGCTTTTTGGAAACGCTGTACAGGCAAGCCGATAGCCCTGATTTAGTTCCACCTTCGAAAAGGTGTCCTGATCCACGGACGTCGGAAGCGACACTTCTCCCGATACGATCTGGATCCGGCATCGCCGGCATGCCCCCGCACCACCGCAGATGCTGACAAGATCTACGTCCAGGAGGCGTGCGCTTTCCAGGAGAGAGCTTTCTTCAGGGCAGCGACCGCGTCTTCCCACCGGTTCGAATTAAACGTTGTACAAAGAGATTTCTACTCCTCAAAATAATCATTAAATACAAAAGCCTCCCGTATTCAACATAATGGGAGGCTTTGCGTATCTATAATTTTTTGTTTGTTATCGCTGCTGTTTTTTCAACCATTCCGCTCCGTAGCGATTGCATTCATCTATAACGATCGGGGTAACAAACTCATTGATGCACTCGAGGCTTCCGATACATGGCAGGAATGCTCCGCCGGGCGCGTAGGTGTCAATTGCCCTGCGAACTTCACCGCGGATTTCATCCTCTGTGGCGTCTGCTCTGTCGATCACACCCTGATCAATGCCGCCCATAAGAAGCACTTTGCCCTGTGTGTTTTTCTGGATCCGAACAATATCATTGGAAGGAAGAACTCCCTGCCACATGTCAATGCCCAGATCGACCATGTCCTTTTCAATTCCTGTGCAATAACAGTCGGCATGATGCTGAATCAGCACTCCACGCTTTTTAACATAGCCGTATATACGCGCATAATGAGGTTTTAACAATTCGCGGAACTTGGCGGGAGAGAAGAAGAGCGCAGTTTTAGAGCCCCAGTCGTCGTGAGTGTGCAGGATATCCGGATGCAGAGTGTCTATGAGTTGCTCAAAGACCTTGAGTTTCCAGTCGGCATATGCGCCGAAAAACTCATACATGGACTCCGGCTCCTCATACAAACTCATCAGCGCTTCTTCAAAAGGCATCAGACAATGCGCGCGCTCGAACAGGCCGCGGAAACTGGGAACCATAACCATTGTTGTTTCCCTGTCGATTCCTTCAATGGTTTTTTTTGCGTCGCTCCAGTCAAGATCCGGGATTTTCGGGAATTTGACATAGTCGCGCCATTTCGTAATATCCTTGATAACCTTATTCTGTTCATTAACAATCGGTATCCAGCCCGGATCGCCGGGCAGGAAGCGGATGGTACCGCCCCAATTGTCTATTGCCGCTTCTCCTGTGAATTGAAGAATATCCCAGATAGAAATGGGGTCCATCACACAATGGAATTTAATCTTCGGAAATGCCTCGAATCCATAACCCATCCATTTTATAGGCTTTTCATTCCGCAATGCGGACATGAATATTTCTTTTAAGTTCATGAGCAAAAACCTCCCAATTATCCTTGTCTATTGTTAGGAATATTAAAAATCATGACTGCCCAAAGACAACATAATATCGAATTTTCCATTATAAGAGGTTGGGATCGTATTACAAATGATTAACTTAGTCTTTGCGGATTCCCAGGCTGCAATAGACGTCTAACTTTTTCCTTCTCGCAAGGGAACTTTTTTAACAACCAGATCCGGACGCCCCTTCAGACTTGCGGATATCGTGCGCTTTAGAAAAACAGCTTCGCCGGTAGCCGCTAAAGGTATGCTGTCTTTTGTTTCAAATATGATGTTTCTGCAGCTTGTTCCGGCTTCAATTGCCTTTTTATGGACTATATCTGTCAATTCTTCCCTGGCGAACCGGTCTGCATCATCTAAATTTTTAAACTTACGAGCGCCCGAAATGCCTTCTACAATAAAACCATCCTCTTTGCCGGGTATTATCCAGAGCTGTTTCCGTATAAACACATAGCTGGTGATCGCGCCTATGGCATTGGCTACATCGGCATTCTCCGGAAGGATTGCTCTTGCTTTGAAAGGAGTGACAGCCTGTGGCAGAAAAAATTTGACCGGAGCGCCTACACCAATCACCGGATGCTTAAGGTTGATCGCCACCTCGTAATTGGGATGCTGTTCATTTAGAAGATGTTGAACAAGGGTTTTACAAACAGGACAGTCCTCCATTTTATCCGGATCCATATCATCATCCAGTCGCCGTTTAAGCAATTCCATAGATAGTCGTTTAATACCCAACTCAAGGATGTGCTCGATCATTTCCGGCAGTGGCTGATGAGTTAGAAATGAATAAAAACCAGCATATTGCCTGGCTGTTTCTGTATCCCATTCTTGAAACCGCCCATCGATATGAAGGAGGTCCGTAAATGTCAGGCCGCATCTTTGAATGACAAAATTCTCCTCCAGGCGCTGCAAATGCAAACTCCCTTCAGCAATGGCGCCGGTTGCATGAAGGAGTTCATCCAGGGAATAGGGCCTTTGTTCAAGCAGGCTGACGATTCCTTCTTCCAGGGGGGAGAGTTGCATTGATTTAACATCGCCCGTTTTGGCCAGGATCTGCATCTTCCGGGTGGAGTTGCGATAACGATTGAGATGAAGACTTAAATAATTTAAGGCGTTTTCCGTGCCGGGCCAGTTCCGGCCAAGCCAGGCAATGGGCGCAACCCGTTTAGGGCCTATGAGAAATTGCATCCTCTCATAACGGATCAGGCTGTCGCCGCCCAGGCCGATTGTACGTATATCAAGCGCCTTGACATGGGTCCTGTGCCCCCCAACATTGGACCCCTCTTCATTAAGGCTGACCAGCCCTGACGATAGGGCAGCCGTATCTGTGGTTGTCCCACCCATATCCACCACCAGCGCGTCATTGATACCCGTCAGATGCCTGGCGCCGGCTACGCTGGCGGCAGGTCCCGAGAGGATTGTTTCAACAGGCCGCATCTTCGCCATTTCCGAACTCATCAGAGTTCCGTCTCCTTTGACCACAACAACAGGCGAATCAATGCCATACCTGTTCATTACCTTTTCAAGATCCAGTAACAGGTTGGCAAGCCTGGGGATAATTCTAGCGTTCAGCATGGCAGTGACAGCCCTGGTCTGAAAATTGAGATTATCCGACAGCTCATGGCCGCAGGACACAAAAAGCCCTGTTTCTTTCTGAATGATATTTTTCACCTGCAGTTCATGCGCAGGATTAATGGAGCCGGCAAACCCTGACACGGCAAATGCCGTCACATTATGATCTTCAAGCATCCGGCTCACGACGGATTTGATTTCATCCGGATTTACCGGCAGGATCTCCCTGCCCGTGATATCCAATTGTCCCTGTATGACGGATTTCGGCCGGCAGGATATGTTTTGAGCGATATCCAGCCCAAAGGGCGGCATAATAATCAACCCGACCTTCTGGCCTTCATTTTCTACTATGGCATTGGTTGCAAGAGTTGTAGACAATGAAACAAGTTCTATTTTCCGCAGGAAGTTCTGATCCAGTTGCTCCAATGCTTTGCTGATGCCCACGGTAAAATCCCATCTGGTGGTCAAGGATTTTGCCTTGCAAATGGTGATATTGCTTTCAAGATCAAAGATCACGGCATCGGTATAAGTTCCGCCGGCATCAACGCCCAGGCCGGTTTTTATATACCCTTTAAAATCGTCATCGGAGCAATCAACATTCATTTGCATTTTCTAGCATCTTTTCACAACTGCTTCAACTGTTGCCGCGGGGTGCAATCGGAAGTGCGAGTCAGTTCCCCAGCGAAAATATTCTCCGGTATAAGCGCAGCTGATATAAATGTTGACTTACTTAAGATATCCCGGATAAAATCACGAACGCTTTATTTTAGGGCTTCAGTTATGTTGTTATAAAGCAATATTTTAGGGGATTTGCCCCACATCCGTTTTTTGCAATGATAATCCGACAGTTTAGATAATGGAGTGAAGGCACAATGATAATAATTGCTGAAAAAATTAATGGATCGATTCCATCTGTAGGCAAGGCAATTGAAGCAAAAGACGCTGAATTTATTAAAAATCTCGCGAAAGTGCAGTCTGAAGCGGGAGCTGATTTCATCGATGTATGCGCTTCAGTTGAAGTTTCCAAAGAAGTGGAAACCCTGAAATGGCTGATAGACATTGCTCAGGAGGTTACCGAAACCCCTTTAGCGGTTGACAGCCCGAGCGCTGAAGTTTGCGCGAAAGCAATAGATTTCTGCAAAAAGCCGGGACTTGTCAATTCAGTGTCCATGGAGGGGAGCAAAGTTGCAGTTGTTTTCCCAAAAATCGCAGCCACAAAATGGGAATGCGTCGCGCTTCTATGCGATGACACCGGAATTCCGAGATCAGCGGAAAAGCGCCTTGAAGTGCTTGAAGCATTAATGCAGAAGGCTAAAGAATACAACATCGACCCTTCCAGGCTGCACATAGATCCTCTTGTGGAAATGCTGGCTACTTCGGATGACGGCATTAACATGATCGTTGAAGTAATGAAGGAAATAAGAAAACGGTATCCAACGATTCATATAACAGGCGCTGCCAGCAATATTTCATTTAACCTGCCGGCGAGAAAAATAGTAAACCAGGCATTTGTCGTTCTTGCCATGAACGCGGGGCTTGACAGCGTAATTCTTGACCCTTTGAACAGGGATATGAGGGGGTTAATATACGCAACCGATGCGTTGCTTGCCAAGGACGAGATGTGTATTGAGTATATCCATGCTTTCAGAAAAAACATATTCGGCGTGCAAAAATAAAAAGTGCATTTAAAAAGATCAATTCAATCTGTTTCATCGGAAAAGGAAGCGGAAGAATAAAGGGTGGTTTTACAGGAATTAACTTCTCCGGCCAAAGGTCGGGGTATTATGTAATCAGGTGGAAAAATATGGCTAAAATTGACGAAGTAAAAGAACAAGTTATTATCGGCAAAACCAAAATAGTTCCAGGTTTAGTGCAGGAAGCGTTGAATGAAGGAAGTGCTGCGAAGGACATCCTTCAGGCAATGATTGACGGAATGAAAATTGTGGGAGATAGATTTTCCGCTGGAGAAATCTATGTGCCTGAAATGCTTATTGCGGCAAAAGCGATGTCAAAAGGCGTGGAAGTATTAAAGCCCATGCTCAGCGCGGAGGCTTCAACATCCCTGGGCACCTGCATTATTGGAACTGTTGAAGGCGACCTTCATGACATCGGCAAAAATCTTGTCAACATGATGATTGGCAGCGCCGGTTTTGATATGGTTGATCTTGGTGTCGATCAGGCGCCGAACAAATTCATTGAAGCTATAAAAAATAATAAAAATGTCAAACTTGTTGCGTGTTCAGCGCTTCTGACAACAACACTGCCTGCATTAAAGAAAACGGTGGATGCAATTAAAGAAACCGGATTATCGGGCTTTAAAATTATTGTCGGCGGAGCGCCCGTAACACAGAAATTCGCGGATGAAATCGGAGCTGACGGATATGCGCCGGACGCTGGAGCTGCCGCAGAAAAAGCAAAGTCAATAATAGCTGCGTAGCGATCCAAAACCTTCAGGAGGCTATCTTTTCATGTTGACAAAAAGACAGAATCTGCTGGAGACCATTCGTGGTGGAAATCCAGACAGGTTTGTAAATCAGTATGAAGCATTTGATTGTTCTCCGAGTTCACCATTCGGCATGCTTATGGGAGATCCAATTTCAGCAGCTTCCGCGATGCCCGCTCCCGGAGGCGCGCCGGCTAAAGACGCATGGGGTGTTACTAGAGCCTGGCCTGCAAATGTGCCTGGGGCTTTCCCGGTGCATGATGAAGCTCACAAAGTGCTCAAAGATATCGCCAAATGGGAGAAAATAGTCAAGGCGCCCACGCTTGATTACCCGCAGTCCGAATGGGATAAATACAAACCTAAAATAGCTGAAGTTGATAAAAACGAAGTATTTGTAACGCTATTCGGAGCTCCCGGGATTTTCGAGCAGATTCATTATCTGATGGGAATGGATGACAGCCTGATCGCTTTTTATGAAGAGCCGGAAGCCATGAAGGAGCTCATTAACTATGTTACTGAATGGAAGCTCGGTTACGCGAAGCTGTTGTGCGATAACTTTGCTCCTGAAGTAATATTCCAGCATGATGACTGGGGCAGTCACAGGTCATCGTTCCTGTCTCCGGATATGTTTGAGGAATTTTTCCTGGAACCGTACAAAAAATGGTACGGGTACTATAAGGGAAGAGGCGTTCAGCTCGTCGTTCATCATAATGATGCATACAGCGCAAATCTTGTTCCTTTCATGATCGAAATGAAAATGGACATCTGGCAGGGGTGCGTCTCTACGAATAATGTGCCCGAGCTTATTAAAAAGTATGGCAGCAAGATTTCGTTTATGGGTGATATCGATAACGGACTCGTTGACCGTGGAGATTGGAACCAGGAACTGGTTGCAAAGCATGTACGAAGGGCTTGTGAAGAAAACGGCAAGCATTACTTTATTCCCTGTATTACCCAGGGAGGAAAGGGCGCTGTATTTGACGGAGTTTATGACGCCATTACAGTGGAAATTGAAAAAATGAGCAAGGAAATGTTTTAACAAGCATAATCTTGCAGGAGCCCGCTTCTTCCGGCGGGCTCCTTATTCCGCTTCAGTTCACGCCACATACTTTTCAATTCGTTAAGGTACATTCAAATTTCCGTTTTAATAGCAAAGGCACGCGGCGAGACGCCGCGTCTACTTTGGCCCCCAACATGGAAAATAATGATAATTCATCAGGACGCATCAACAGCAAAAGCTTCCTGGAATCTGTTGCAAACCTAAGAGAGCGGCTGGATTCTTCCGACAAGATCCTTATTGGAGCAGGTGCCGGCCTTTCAGCGGCCGCCGGTCTAAGTTATCTGGATGAAGGTCTTTTTAAACAATTTCAGCCGGAAATGGCTGCCCGGGGATATCACTATCCCTATGAGCTGTTTCAACATGAGAATGACGGCTGGCCGCAGGCGCGGGAATGGGCCTACCTGATCAGACATATCCATTTTGTCCGCTATGTCTTTCCTGCGGCCGAGCTCTATAAGAAGCTGCTGAAGATCGTCGAGGAGAGGGATTTCTTCGTTGTCACCTCAAACTGTGACCGGCAGCTTATGCGCACCGGTTTCCCCATGAGCCGCGTATTTGAGGCTCAGGGCAGCTATGACAGGCTGCGATGCACGGCGCGTTGTACAAGAGAAACATGGGAAATAAAGCCTTTTATGGATAAGCTGCTTCCTCTCATTGATTCTGAAACCTTCATGATCTCAGATGAGAGCGCTATCCCGTATTGTCCCTGCTGTTGCGCACCCCTATCTACGGCATTTCGGGCTTTTGAAGGATATAAGGATGAAGAACGGCGC
>JAHFUH010000591.1 GCA_023265215.1 Acidobacteriota bacterium | reverse complement strand
ACAACAAGTTTTCGTTCGAAATGTCCTAGATCTCATTAAAGGCCGCGAAGAGGATGGCAGTGCTTTCCAAAGTCAGACGGTCGTTACAACCCACTCTCCTCATATCCTCTATTAACGCGGATTTAAACCTATCCGATATTTCAGGCGGCAGAGCATAGGCGGTGAGCAGGCGACTGAGGTTTTGAACCTGTCAGCATTTTATAACGATACTCCAAACGAGCGTGATTTCCTGCAAAGGTATCTAAAACTAACGCATTGTGACCTCTTTTTTGCGGACGCTGCTATTCTTGTCGAGGGCAACGTTGAGCGGCTCTTGCTTCCTGTAATGATTGAGGAGGTGAAGGAAGCCAGTTCACTGCGGTCGGCCTGCATATCTATTCTGGAGGTGGGCGGCGCTTTTGGCCATCGTTTCAAGTCGCTGATTGAGTTCCTCGGGCTCGTTGCGCTCGTGATCACCGACTTAGACAGTGTGGAGCCCGTTGCTCCTGGCACCGAGAATGAGGACGAAGATACCGAGTTCGAGATTCCAAACTCAGAAACAGACCAGCCGTCATTGAAGAAATCCGGCAAAGCATGTTTGCCAACTCAGCCGGGCGCGCTTACTTCTAACCAGACTTTAATCCAGTGGCTCCCAAGAAAGCAAACGGTAGCGGAACTGCTCAATGCAACTGACGCCGAGAAGTTGCATGAAGCGGAAGGCGGTAACGGATTCAAAATCCGCGTTACCTATCAAATCCCGACAGATGTGACATGGAATGACGAGACTGCTCGCCTGTGCGGAAGAACGCTGGAAGAGTCCTTTGGACTTGAAAACTCAGTCTGGTGCCAGGCGGCAGCGCAACGGCATCTCGGCCTCAAGCTTCGCGGGAACCCGGCGAATCCCGGCGATCTTGCGTCGGGCCTTCACAAACGAATCAGTGGAAAATCGTTCGATAAAACGAAGTTCGCTTTGGGTGTTCTGACCGAACGCCCTGCAAATTGGAATGTGCCGCTCTACATCAAAGAAGGGTTGTGCTGGCTCTCTAGTATGATCAACCTCGATGCATCTGAACATCTGCCGGACTCAACAGAACCTGCGCCTCCTGCCGTATCAGGCGAAGCGGTAATTCTCGCGGCGGCGGCGCAATGACCAATCGCGCGCAGCAAAAAGATACCAAGGCGGATCGAGAGCTTTATCGCTGCTTGAACTTATCGCCACCACGAAGCTTCCTAATGATCGCGGGAGCTGGCTCGGGGAAGACCACTTCTTTGATTAAGGGGCTCACCGAGACACTCAACAAGCACGGCGAGAGGCTAAAACTTCGCCGACAAAAAGTTGCTTGCATCACTTACATGGAGATAGCAGCTGGAGAGATTTGGGCGGATGTTGGCAACAACCCCCTCGTTCATGTCTCGACCATTCACAGCTTTCTTTGGTCGCTGGTTAGGTCGTTCCAGTCAGACATCCAGAGGTGGGTGGCAAACCGGATTGACGAAAAACTCGTGGAGCTACGGGAGACAGCGGCTAAGTTCGGGCCTCGCGTGCAGCAACGTACACGCGACAAGAACCAGAGCGACATATCCCACTATGAGCGGCAGCGGATACGGATTGATGGAGTCCGCTCGTTTACTTATGGAACGGGTAGTGACTATGTGAAGGGAATCCTCGGCCACGATGACATTATAAAAATGGTTCCGCAGTTTATCGTCGAGCGCCCGTTAATGCGGAGCCTTCTTTCCCAACAATATCCATTTCTCTTCGTCGACGAGAGCCAGGATGCGATGGAAAATGTCGTTGATGCTCTTAAAGCTGTGGAAAAGGAGCAGGGAGATCATTTTTGTCTAGGTTTCTTTGGAGACCCGATGCAGCGCATTTATCTGACAGGCATCGGCTCCATTTCGGCTGGGCAGGGGTGGGAGCCCATCAAAAAATCAGAAAACTTCCGATGTCCCACGACTGTACTTGGTGTCGCGAATGCAATTCGACGAGACGGGGATGGTCTAGTTCAGACGCGAGGCAGGATGGCAGGGCCGGAAGATGCTCTGGTCAGCGTACCGGGTAGTGCAGACATTTTTGTCCTTCCTATTGATGAGAGACGCAATCAGCGGCTGACGCAAGTGCGATCCTGGGCTGCTCGGAAAAACAAAGATCTTGCGTGGCTTAACGATAAAGACGTGAAGGTCCTTGTCATCGTCCACCGAATGGCCGCTAAACGGCTGGGATTCAACGAGCTGTATGCAGCACTGAACGATAAGGCTCCTGAGAAATTCAAGAGCGGATTCCTGGACGGGACTGCGTGGCCAGTACGTCCCTTCAACAACTTTGTTTTACCACTTGTAATCGCCAGCAACCAGGGGCGTGAGTTCGAAGCAATGCAGGTTCTGAGAAGCCAATCACCTCTCTTGGACCGCAAAAAATTAAGCGGGGTCAATGTGGATAAACGGCTTGGCGAACTGCGCCGATTTACCGAGAATCTTCAGCAGATGATGGAGCCGGAATCAAGTGCTACTAATGCCGATGTTCTTCGTCATATTCATAAGTCAGGAGTAATCGACCTGGACCCGAGGGTGCTTTCATATTTAAATCTTCCGGTCCAAATGGACGCGAAAAAAGGCGACAACAATGAGGCTGCTGAAGATGAGGATGATGGTGAAGAGCTTACCAAGGAAGTCTCGGCCATGGATGCCTTCCTCGCCTGCCCGGCATCGCAGTTCTGGGGATACTACAAGTACGTGAAAGAAGACTCTCCGTTCTCGACACAGCAAGGCATCAAGGGTGCGGAGTTCGAGCGCGTGCTTGTTGTCCTGGACGATGATGAGGGCACCCACGTTCAATTCTCCTATGACAAGTATTTGGGAATCAAACCGCTCTCAGATAGGGAGGAAACAAACAGGCGCGAAGGCAAAGAAACATCTATAGAAAGGACCAGGCGTCTCTTTTACGTATGCTGTACACGCGCTATGAAAGATCTGATTGTGGTTCTCTTTACGGTCAATATTGTAGCTGCAAAGAGCCAGATCACAGCGCTCAATCTTTTTCCGGCAAATGCGATTCACTTGGAAGGCCAGCTTGAGACAAACTGATCTAGGCTTTGAAGATCATGCAGGAATAGTTGAGGGATTCCGAATCTCCCGAGGCCATTCGGTTTGTGGCCAAACAAGATCTGAAGGTCCTCAATAGTTAAGGCTGAAATGAATTTGCTCTTGGCCGATGCCAAGACCGACATGCTGGCCAAGATTGTAGCAGCTAGGACGCCCGCAGAAATACAGCAGGTCGTTGCAGAATTAGCGAACGGGAATACGGGCAATACTCCAGCCGCCTTCTTGACAAATAATCCGGTTGTATATACTTTATGATGTCGTGCAATTGATTGCAAAAAGTACTTGTCAAACTAAAGTGTTGTGGGTTGGCAGCCGAATGAGATTCATAGACCTCCAAGAAACAAGCTACATCCCAAATGTAGCAAGGTTCTTTTGCTAGACACATGCGTGAGGATCAAGCGATTTACGGCAGTCGAGCGCCCGTCGCACAGCAACAGCCAGCGCAATTTCCGAAGATTTGCGGATGTAGAATGAGCATTTTTTACCCCCCATTGTGGGCAACCCCTTATTCTGCATCCTCTTCGGCCCGATCTCCGTTAGAAACCGAAATAAACCGGAATAACAAGGGTTACATCACAATCCTGTGAGCGCCAGTCAAAAACAGCACCAATATCGCCGGTTTAGAATGGAGCCACATTCAACCAAGTAAATCTGCGGGGACGCGGTAAAAAAACTCTATAGAGTTTCTATATAGAGAGTTT
>JAHFUH010000590.1 GCA_023265215.1 Acidobacteriota bacterium | reverse complement strand
TATAGAGAAAAGGCCAAGTTCGAATCGGACGAAAAGGTCAAGGCCGAGTATATTCGCAAGGCGGATGTGATATCGCTGGACGTTGTGAAGGGAAAACTTAAATTTCAGGAAGAAGAAAGAAAGAAACCGAAGAAACTTGGCTTATCCAAGTGATCTGAACGATAGCCATTTTAAGAACCAAGAAGGGGGCGGATTATTTCCGTCCCCTTTTGTTTTTGAGCTTCTTTCGTGGACGTGGACGTTGACGTGCGCATGGACGGTTTTTGGTGGGAATTTGAGAAATAAATACCGAATACGTCCACGATCACGTCACTGTCTACGCCTTTATCATTACGCGACAGTTACATTTGAATCGTTTTCTCCTTTTCATAGCGGCCCCGCTGTTTTTATAATGTTTCAGAGAATTCCATGGCGATGATACGGTATGAGGATCTTGCAGAAAAAGTAACGCGCTTTCATCCCGATGCTCCCATTGAGCTGATTCAGCGCGGATACGTCGTTTCCGCCAAGTACCACAAGGGACAGTTGCGGATGAATGGTGAGCCGTATCTGACTCATCCGCTCGAAGTTGCGAATATACTGGCCGAGCTGAAACTCGACGCTGTGACTGTAACCGCGGGACTCCTTCACGACGTTTTGGAAGATACCCTGATGTCTCCGGATGAGCTTAGAAGGCAGTTCGGGGATGAAGTGTATCAACTGGTCGACGGCGTTACTAAAATCGCGCAGGTTTATCTGACCTCACGGCATCAGAAACAGGCGGAAAACTTTCGCAAAATGCTTCTGGCCATGGTGAGCGACATTCGCGTGCTGTTTGTCAAGCTGGCGGACCGGCTGCATAATATGCGCACGTTGCAGCACTTGCCTCCCGACAGGCGCGAAAGAATCTCGCTGGAAACTCTCGAAATATATGCGCCGCTTGCCCACAGGCTGGGGATGGCGAAAATTCGAGGAGAGCTCGAAGATCTGGCCTTCAGCTTCCTTGATCCGACTGCCTACCAAAATACTGTGGCGCAGATCGAAGCACGGCGGGCTGTGCACCTGGATTTTATCCAGGAAGCCGAACGCACCATTACCAAAGAACTCTCCGATCACAATATCCCGGCTCGCCTGGAAAGCCGCATCAAACGCATTTACGGCATTCATGCCAAAATGAAGCGGCAGAAGATCGGCATTGATGAAGTGTTTGATTTTGTTGCCATCCGGGTCATTACAGACAGCGTCAGAAACTGCTATACAATTTTGGGCATTCTTCACAACCTCTGGAAGCCGGTTCCAGGCAGAATTAAAGACTATATTGCCATGCCTCGTCCAAACCTTTACCAGTCGCTGCATACCTCCGTAATTGGCAGGAACGGCCAGCCTTTCGAAATTCAGATCCGCACGCAGGAAATGCACTGGATCGCCGAGGAGGGGATTGCCGCTCATTGGAAGTATAAGGAAGGCAAGTTCGGAACTGTGGATGGCGAGGAGCAGTTCCGATGGCTGCGCCAGCTTATTGAATCCCAAAGCGAGATCAGCGATCCCAGGGAATTTATTAACAACCTGAAAGTCGACCTGTATCCCGACGAGGTGTACTGCTTCACCCCCAAAGGCGAGGTGATTACGTTGCCGCGGGAGGCTACTCCCATTGATTTCGCCTACGCCATCCACACAGAAGTGGGACACCGCTGCGTGGCTGCCAAAGTCAACAGCCGCATTGTCCCGCTGCGGTACAAAATAAAAAACGGCGAAATCGTTGAGGTTGTTACGGATAAAGATGCATTCCCCAGCCGGGATTGGCTCTCAATAGTCAAGACAGCTCGCGCGCGTGGGAAAATAAAGCACTGGATCAATCAGCGGGAAAAAGAGGATGCCTCGGAGTTGGGCAGAAAGCTCATGGAGAAAGAGGCGCGCAAGTTCAAAACAACCTGGAAAAAAGTGCAGCTGATGGATGGGTTGAATGGCATAATATCAGAGTACGGAATCCAAAAGCCTGAAGAGATCTACATAGCTGTGGGATTCGGAAAAATCGCTCCGCGCCAGATACTTTCCCCTCTTTTCCCGGATCAATCTCCTCCCGCAGGAGCTCAGCAGAAACCTTCGGCAATTCCCGCGGTAGTCCGAAGAGTGTTTCACCAAACTGGTTCGGCTATTACGGTTAAGGGAGAGGACGGGTTGCTTGTTTTCCGCGCCAAGTGCTGCAATCCCATAAGGGGCGACGATATCATCGGGTATATCACGCGAGGCAAAGGCATTTCGGTTCACACGACTGCCTGCCCCAATCTCGCGAATTTTTTCGGTTCCGAACGAATGACGGAAGTGGAATGGGTAAGCAACTCGGATGACGAGGTGTTCAGCGTAAGCCTTGCCATCAGTGTTGAGGACAGGCAGGGGATTCTGGCCGATATAACCTCAGCAATCTCCAACCTTAAAACCAACATAAAAGGATCCCGCTCCACATCGGATCACGAGTTGGGCAAAGGCACTGTCGAAATCACTGTGGATATTTCCGACGTGAAACATCTTCAACGAGTTATCCAGGGATTAAAAACCATACGCGGAATTCAGGATGTGGAACGCATCTACCGCATTCCTTAAGAAGCCGGAAGCCGGAAGCCGGACAGGCGCATGGCTTGATTAATAAGTTATCGAAATTATTGAGATTTATAGCCATGGATCTTCCGGCTTCCGGCTCCTGGCTTCTTTGAATGAGGGAATATTTATGAGAAAAATAATTGAGACTGGTGAAGCACCCGGCCCGATAGGGCCATACTCCCAGGCAATTCGCGCCAATGGCTTTATTTTTGTTTCAGGCCAGATCCCGCTTGAGCCTAAGACGGGGCAGATGGTGGGTGGAGGGCTTGAGCCGCAGACTCATCAGGTAATTAAGAATATTTCCGCAATACTGGAAGCGGCGGGCTCGAATCTGAACCAGGTTGTCAAAACTACGGTTTTCCTGGTGAACCTTGAAGATTTTCCCGCATTCAATCGGATTTATGGAGATTATTTCGGGGAAATCAAGCCGGCGCGTGCGACGGTTCAGGTCGCACGTCTACCCAAAGATGCTTTGCTGGAGATTGAGGTTGTCGCGCTGGCTTAGATGGCCTTTTGAACTTTGCCGGATCTCAAACACCGTGTGCAGACGCGAACGCGTTTTACGGCGCCCTTTTCAATAATCCGCACGCTTTGGAGATTGGGATAGAACTTACGCGATCGAACGTTATGAGCGTGAGAAACCGTATGACCGAATATCGGGGTCTTTGCGCATACATGACACTGCATTGGCATAAACGTACTCCCATCAGAGCGAAAAATAATACCAACCGCAGGATCTGGAGTCAATCCGCAAATCAAAAAACGCCACGGATTTCCACGGATTTCACACCAAATCCTCGCCGCCATCAACCTTAATGACATTGCCCGTCATCCAGGTCGATTCACACAGGCTGATCGAAGCCAGAAAATCTGCCACATCTTCCGGCTTCGTGAGACGCTTGCCGGGATTGTGTTCCAATGCCTGGGCAAACATCCGCTCGCTGCCGGGAATCCTGCGTGCCGCCGGCGTATCGGTGACGCCGGCTTGCAATGCATTTACCGAAATGCCCAAGGGTGCCAGTTCTACCGCGAGTTGCCGCACATGCGATTCCAATGCGGCTTTGGCTGCCGAAACCGCCCCGTAGGTCGGCCAAACCCTGTGGCCTCCTGCGCTGGTCATGGCAAAAACTTTCGCGCCCTTCTGCAACAACCCGGCTGCAAACAAATCCTGCGTCCAATAGACGAGACTGTGAGCCATCACATCC
>JAHFUH010000589.1 GCA_023265215.1 Acidobacteriota bacterium | reverse complement strand
CGTGGCGTCCAGATCTGCGGCCAAGGGTTCGTTGGCGTACAAGCGACGAGCTTTGCGGATCAATGTTTGCGCCAGCTGCGCATAGATACGCCAATCCCACTGCTCGTTGGCATCGGCCAGGGTACTGCGCCGAATGGGGCCCGAAACCCCATCGGGTAAAGGCGATCGGTGCTGGCGCACAAACAATCGACAGTGTCGCGCAGGCTGTCGCGAAAGGTCATCTGACCAAATGCCATGAACAGAAATTGATCCCAGCAGGAGAAGCTGCGGAGACGTTCCCGACCGTGGAAGCGATCGACGCATCGATTAAAAACCTCGGGATGAATCAGACTCATCAACTGAGCAAAGACAGGGCGGCCGATATTCATCCGCCCATGGTAATGCCTGGCGGATCAATCCCGATACGTATTGCCTCAAGTTCAAATCGCTCACACTCTTTTCGTGCTGTAACATGCTATTGCTAAAGGCGTTTTCCGGAAACAACTCTTATTTAGCCGGACAGTAGTGATATCGGATCAGCATTTCAAAGAATAAGAGATGGGATTGTATTTGCACTCTAGCTCATGCGGAGAACTGACATGAAATTGCTGCTCTTGTTGAGTGTCGTGCTGCTCGACACACAGGTCACATCACAGTCTGGGCCCCACGATCAGAACCGTCTGGTCGGCGCATGGAAATTGGCTGCGCTCGAAGAACCAAGCGCAGACGGACAGGTGCACAAAGCAGATTGTGCCGGCCTGTTCGTGTTCACGCTTGACGGTAAGGCATACGTACAGGTCATGTACCGAAATGCGCAGTCCGGCAGTGCCTATGCGCAATGCGGTTATGAGGCTTCATACGGCAGATACCACATCGACGACTCTTCCACTTTCACGTTTCACATCGACGGCGCGCTGGTCCGGACGCTAATCGGCAAAGACCTGAAGCGCGCCTACGAGATTTCTGGGAGTCGCTTGACTGTGAACTCACGGCAGACGAGTTTGGCGAAATTGATCATGCCGCCTCAAAGATGGATGTGCAAGGGGCGAGATATCCCGAAAACATCGAGCAAATGAGCTATCGATAATACTTACAAGCTTTTTTTACAAAATTGCATTTTATGCTATCGGGACTTTAGTATGACGTTGATGGGGCATCAATGCTGCTGAAATTATGCAGGAGATAATGAGATCACATTCCAGAGAAAAGTTTCCACTTTCCTTTTTTTGTCGGCAGGAATCTCTTAAACGTGCCAATATGAAAAATAAACGCTGTTTAAATGAAATTGTAGAAAGGAAATTGAGTTTGTGTTAACAACCCCTTCAGCGCTCGGGAAAAATGACCCGGGTCTGCCAACCAGATTTGACCCACCCCAAGAAGACGATACCGAATCCCGTATAGTTTTCGTGTAATCCCGCAGTTTTAGTTTCCGATCTAGATTCCAAGAGTAAGGTTGTGCAATTGCGCTCAGAGCGCCCCGAAGGGGAATGGGTCCCCTTCAGGGCTTGAGCCTTCTGGGAGAAGCCACCTCCCATGGGCCCTTGTGAAGATCCGTCAACTCGTTTTCAAAATCAAGTCAAAGAAAAAGGTCCGCATAGAGGCCGGCGTGCTCGCCGACCGCGGTGCCGGACTTGTCTGTTGAAAGACTGCGGCCGGGCTTTTCGGCCGGATTATCCGCTGGCGCGTTACTGCAGCGGGCATTGCCGCAACCAGGCGCGAAAATGGGGAGAGTGGAAGGCCCGGCATCGGTATCGGAAAACCGCGCAGGGTAAAGAAACTCGGCCGGTCCGCATGTGGCTGAAAAGAAGACTCTTGCCAAGGCTCCCGCAAGTTCTGTTTCGGCTGGTTGACAGCGACCCGCTGGTCCGGGATGCTGTTACCTTTGGATCCCACGCCATCCGCAGTCGTATGAAATTCATCTTGCAACCTTGGCAGCTGTTTGTTCTGATCCTCGCCGGCTGGATCAATCATCGAGAACAAGAAGTTATCGAATACCTTCGAGCCGAGAATCGTGTGCTCCGAGAGAAGCTCGGCAAAAAGCGCATCCTGCTCGATGATGACAAGCGACGTTGTCTGGCGATCAAAGGTAAGATTCTCGGGCGGAAGATGCTTGAGCAAGTGGCCCTGATTGTGACTCCAGATACGATTCTGCGCTGACACCGAGAATTGGTGGCTGCAAAGTGGGATTACAGCGGACGCCCCAAGAGGGTTGGGCGGCCCTCCTACCTCGGCTGAGGTTGTCAAACTCGTGCTGCGCTTGGCCCAGGAGAATCCGAGTTGGGGGTAGGATCGCATCCAGGGTTCATTGGCAAATCTTGGCCATGTAATCTCAGATACTAGCGTCGGCAACATCCTGAAAGCTCATGGCATCGATCCCGCACCGGATCGAATGCGACAGTCGACCTGGAAGAGCTTCCTTCAGGCCCATTGGGATGTCTTGGCCTCCGTAGACTTCACAACCATCGAAGTCTGGACTAAGGGTGGGTTAGTCACCATCTACATCCTCTTTGTCATGGAGTTGGCAACAAGGCGAGTGCACTTCGCCGGTAGTACTGCCAATCCAGACGAACCGTGGATGCTCCAGGGTGCGAGAAATGTGAGCGACGCCGAAGATGGATTTCTTCGAGAGAAAAAGTATTTGTTGATGGATCGAGACACGAAGTTTTCGGAGGCGTTTCGGTTCATCATAGAGCAGACAGGTGTAAAAGCTGTACGCCTACCGCCGCGCTCTCCAAATTCGAATCCGAATCTCGAAAGGTTCATGCGATCCATCAAGGAGGAATGCCTGGAACGCATAATATTTTTCGGAGAGAAATCACTGCAGAATGCTGTGGCTGATTTCCTGACTCATTATCACTAAGAGAGAAATCATCAAGGACTCAACAACCAGCTGATACAGGCGGGCAACGAAGTGGCGTGTATCACCGGTGACGTGGCGTGCCGGGAACGACTGGGTGGGATGTTGTGTTATTACTACCGACAACAAGCTGCCTGACCTACCTATTCAGAAATGGTGCAGGGCAACGCTTCGCAGCATGAGGCGCGTACAGGTAACGGCTCCCCTCTTCTTACCAAAGCGAAGAGGCAAGCATTGTGCTTGGCCGCCGGAAAACGAAGCCCCACGCCATCGCTGTCGACCGAAATAGCGCCACTTTGCCAATTCCAACCCTCGAAGAGAGACGTAATTGCCGGATGTCTGAGTATCTTGACCTTACGGGCTCCATCGAAAGTGCCCTCGATATTTTTGCGCTATTCGATTATTTTCTCGTGAGGGCACTTCCGATAGAGTCCTAACATATCTGGGGAGTTTAGATTTGATAGGTGGCGTCAGGGTTTTGCCAAAACCGTGCATGGCGACAAGGGGACGGCCTTCACCAAAATCCTCGTAATAGAAACTTAGCTGACTAAGCTGACATTGCATTGGACAAACACTCCTTGATAATCCCGGGGATTCGCCACGAATCCAGCGGAACTATCGACTGAAGGTCTTCCCGCCGATCACGATGCCGTCATGCCCGATCTTCTTATTCTTCGTCCCGGCAGGGCCCGTCGGGTTGAAATAGTAATCCCCCGAGGAACTCCCCTGATCAAAAAACCACCCACCGAGCCCCGGCTTCTGCGGCAACGCGGTGATCTGATACGTCTCGGCGCCGGTGGCTTGAAAGCTGTAGGTGTAGTTCGTGTCCTCGTTGGGATCGCGGGCGAGCCCCGTCAGGCCGAAAACCTTGCTTTGTATCCCTTTGACCATCTCCGGGATAGAGCAGTACCGTTCGAACTCCCCCTTGCAGGTAATCTGGAGGTTCAC
>JAHFUH010000588.1 GCA_023265215.1 Acidobacteriota bacterium | reverse complement strand
GTGGGGGTGTAATCGGAAGTGCGAGTCATGCCGGTAGATGTGACGAATTAAATGAAGCGCCCTGGGAGCGCCGGCGTCTCGCCGGCAGACGCTGTTATATTGCAATTTCTGGACAAAATGCGTACGAAACGCTTCATGCATGTCTTTTATCACTGCTTGCCGCCGAGACGGCGGCGTTCCCAGGGCTGAATCCCCCAGGAAAGCATGGCTCGCACTTCCAATTACACCCGGAAAGTCTTGTAACTCCCACGATACGTTCTGAGAAATCTGGGTACTCTGCGGATAAAAAAGACAAATCCACAGATTACGCAGATTTCTCAGATTACAGACTCGATTCTCTGCATCGACTCCAAATATTCAACTGTTATCTCCTGCGATATTACCCGGTCTCAACGCCTCCGAATTGCGACAGGCTCAAGACCTAGTCCGCTGAACAGCTCGTTATCAGGGCCGGCGCCGGCATCACCAACGACCTCGCTTTTCCAGTTCGACATGCTCTATTGAGTTGCATTGAAGATTTATTTTGACAGTACAACGTTATACTGTTATCTTAAGCCCTAATGACAACCGATATCTATGACATTAAGGCGCTTTGCGCGGAGGCAGGCGTTACGGCGCGGACCGTGCACTTCTATATACAGCAGGGGCTGCTTCCGCCGGCCGGTTCGCAGGGGCCCGGCGCAAGATATAATCAGGGGCATATAGCAAGGCTGAAACTAATCAAGCTTTTGCAGAATGAGCACTTGCCCCTGTCTGAAATTCGGCGCCGGATCGAGTCGCTGGATGACGCAAAGATACAGGTACTGGTTAAGGAGCATTATTCACGAAAGCAGCCTGCCAATTCCTCGGCGGTCGAGTACATCCGCAGCGTCCTGACCGGAACGCGCCACCTGCCGTCGTCCCCCCCTGCAGGCAGTCTATTGGGAGGCCGGGCGGCCTCACCGGCGATCAAAGACCGGAACGACGCCTATTCAGCCCACCGCCTTGCAGAGCGCTCTCAGTGGGAGAGGATTACCCTTGCCCCTGACGTCGAGTTGCATATCCGCAGGCCTCTTTCGAGAAGTCAGAACCGAAAGATTGAAGCTCTTATCCAATATGCGCGGGAAACCTTAAAGGAGGAATAATGATGAAATTCGATGTGCGATCGGACCGTGCCCTTATCCGTACAGCCGGCGACAGCCGACGGTTTATCATGGTTTCATTTATAGCGCCGGTGGCTCCCCCCAAAGCGGGCCGCAAGCCCATCAACGTTGCATTTGTTCTCGACCGTTCGGGCTCGATGGCGGGTGAGCGGAAAATCGAGCTCGTGCGGGAGGCCGTAGAAAAGGCCATAGGAATGCTGCGCGAGGATGACAGGTTCAGCGTTGTTATTTATGACGATCACATCGACGTCCTGATGGAGTCAACACTCGCAGCCGCCGAGGCAAAACGCGCGGCGCGGCAGCTATTGGAGCTAATCACTCCTCGCGGCAGCACTGATCTGGGTGGCGGATGGCTGCGCGGATGCGAACAGGCCGCAACGCACCTCGATGACGCCGTGCCTGCAAAATGCCTCCTGCTGACCGATGGCCTGGCCAACCACGGCATCATCGATCAAGCCGAGCTTACGCGGCACGCCGGGGAGCTGCGACAGCGCGGCGTGCTGACATCGGCCTTCGGTGTCGGCGGTGATTTCGATGAGGTTCTCCTCCAGAAGATGGCAGATGCGGGAGGCGGCCATTCGTATTACGTCGAAAAAGCGGTCCAGATCCCGGATTTTCTGACAAGCGAACTGGGCGAAACGATCGAGGTTGTGGCGCGCGATGCCACTCTGAAATTCAGGGTGCCGACCAACGTGGGAGCCCAGCCCCTGAATCCCTTTCGCTTTGAGCGTTCGGGTGAATCTCTCTCGATGGACCTCGGCAGCCTGGTATCGGGGCAAGAAGTTACTATTGTGGTCGAACTTCACTTCCCGGCCGGCAATATCGGCGAAATGCTATCCGCCGGAGTGCGCTTAACCGACCGCGACGGGGCAATCGATGCCGCCCCCGCAACTCTGAACTGGACATTCGCGGACCATGCGGCCAACGACAAACAGGCACGCGATCGTTCAGTCGATATCGCGGTAGCGGAGTTGTATGCGGCAAAAACGCGCGACGAGGCTCTGGCGCATAATCGGAGAGGAGAGTTTGACGCTGCCCGTAATGCCATGCGAAAGACTGCGGACCGCATTCGCGAATATGCGGGAGACAATAAAATCCTTCTTAATCTCGCCGACGCCCTAGTGCAGGATACGATAGAATACCAGGAGCCGATGGCCGCTCCTTCGATGAAAGCCCACTACCATTCATCCCATTACATGATGCACAATCGGGACGTCCAGGGAAAAGCCAAACGACATAGCAGCTGAGGCGTGGTATGCGGTTGATGACGGAATACGGCTTTTATTCGATAGTCCAACAGCCGGCAGCGTTCCCAACGACCCACTGCCGGCTTCTCACGAGCCAATCTACCGCCACCGGTCAATCTGGACCATCTGCTGCGGCCTCATCCCGCCCATGCACCAGTAGTTGTTGTTCGATCCACCGGTAACAACGACTGTAAACACAGGGGTATTGCCGCTAAAGCGTCTTTGAGCACCAGGTTCAACCTGGGATCCCGTAGGTCCTCTAACCGCAGGTGCAGCTGCAGCCGGCGTGTTTGTGGACTGCGTCACCCATTCAGTAAACTTTTCCGCCGTATCGTACCCCGCATCCGCGACAAATTTAGCAATGGGGGGACTCAGGACTGCAATAGTCCCGAACATGGAATCCTGTTGGTTGTAGATGTCCTTGATGATTTGGGGATAGTTCATATTCGGTCCCCAAACATCTGCTTTCCAATTCTTCGCAGAGAGAATACCCCACCCGACGAACAGGCTGACGATATTCTCATTCTCTTTGAATCCGCTCCTTATGGACAATGACTTGAATGGAGAATCCCGTTCATTTTCGGCGATAATGAGGGCGAGCGCGTTCTGGGAATTGCCTACGGTGCCCATGTAAGTAGTCCCGACTTTCCCGCAGTTCCCGCCATTGATGGACAGCAGGTTCCAGGCTCTTCCAATAGCAGTATTGGCAAGGGCATAGGGGCCCACAGCGCCGATCTCGTAATTGAGTCCGATTTCATCGCGGATAGGGCCATTGATGATAGCTCCCGCCATGAAACCGTTGTCGGAAACATTAACAGCCGGCAAACCGGTCGAACCTATGGCCAGAATGACAGGAAAATATTCCGGCCTGGCGCCCGCCATGACGGCATTGATCGCAGCATCCTTGACCGTGTAACTCCAATTCTCACCGGCCTCGGATCCGGGGTTCATTTTGCCGAGCACCTCGTCGGGACGGTGGCTGGTGCCTTTCAGCATTTCTGCGACCTTTTCTTTCGTCGGCAGAATCACCGGCATAAAATCGGTGTATCTCTTTTCGAGAAACAGCTTCTGGAGTTTATCCGGCGTGCCGGCAAAAGTAAGCGGACCTTTACCCCGCTTTAATTCCCCCGTTTTCTTTTCTTCGGCGGCTAAGGGTTTGGTGAGTTTTTCCACCAGTTCCTGCATAACCGGTCTTCCAGTAATCGGATTGTTGCCTTCAACAATCTGCTTCTTGAGTTGCTCATTCGTTTTGCCCCAGACCGGGCCGCGGAAATACTGAATTCGGAGGCCGGGCATGCCGTGGTTTAAAGCTACCTCCGCTTCCTGTTTGGCAAAATCGTGTATGATGAGAGGCACTGCAGGTTTTTTTATTGTAGATTCGATATCGATAGAGAGG
>JAHFUH010000587.1 GCA_023265215.1 Acidobacteriota bacterium | reverse complement strand
GATATCGTCCAGTATCCGGATCACGTTCGGCAACCCTGCCACCGAGAGCGTATTTTCCGCCGGCAGTGATCGCGGGAATGTTCCAAGAAAAGCCCAGCTCAGACCGGAAGCCGATTCCACTGCGTCAATTTGGTGATCCGATTCCTGGACCTTCGAAACTGCAGCCGCGAGTGTTTGGAAAAGATCCAATATCGAAACGGCCCCATCCAGATTCGATTTCTGCATTCCGGGATGTTCCAGGATTGCGACTATCTTGGCGGGGCACGGCGTAATATAGATGGCGCCGATTTCTTCTTCCCTATATCCCGTAAGCATCGAAATTCGCGCCTTTGCGATTCGGGCGGAAATTTCCCTGGGAGCTAAAACAGGCAGAAGCTGATCGACCAGTTCCGGATATTTCACCTCCAAAAGTCGCACAACCGTCGGGCATAAAGAGGAGATCAGCGGGTATTGTCCGCGATACTCATTCAAAAAGATTTCAGTGGTGATTGCCACCGCATCGCATGCGGGCGACACGCTTTCAACAAAATCGAAACCGCACTGTTTCAAGGCGGAGAAAATCATGCTGGGGAAAACTTCCGAATCGAACTGCGCGTAAAGAGCGGGGGAAGGTATCGCCACTTTGCATTTGAATTTAGTCAGATCGGCCATCTGGTCTGTCAATGGAACAATTGCAGCTCGCGGGCAAACCCGGATGCACTCGCCACAGTCGATGCATCGATCCGCCAATTTTACGGCGTGTCCCTTCCGGACCCGGACTGCAGCGGTGGGGCAGATGCGCATGCAGGACATGCACCCGTCGCAACGATCGATGTCAAATCTCAATGAGTGGTGATACTGGGCCGTCATTTCCAAGTCCTAAATTTGCTTTACCCGGACGAATAACCGGGTGCCTTGACCAACTTCCGAATCAATATTGAACTCATCCGCATTTCTCTGAATATTCGGCAATCCCATGCCGGCGCCGAATCCCATTTCTCTCATCTCGTGAGTGGCGGTTGTATAGCCCTCCTGCATGGCCAGCGCCAAATCCGGAATTCCGGGACCTTCGTCGTTAATTTTAAGCGTGACGTCATCCGGGCTTACATTGAGCAGCACTTTTCCGCGCGTGGCGTACATGACGACGTTCATCTCCGCCTCATACGAAACAATAGCGACTCTGCGCACAATCGTGGGATTGACGCCAAGGCGCTTGAGGGTATCTTTGATTGCTGTCGATACTTTGCCGGCATTGGCGAAGTCCTTTCCCAAAACCTGATAGATACTCTCAAATGCTTCATGCATCAGTGATTCTCTGAAATAGCCGTATAAAGGAGTCCGGCAGCCTCAAACATTTTTAAGTTTGTGCCGAGGACCGGAATCCCCGATTCTTTTGCCAGCGACAGGATCTCGTCCCCGGGTTTTTTTCCGCGCACGAAAACCACTCCGCAAAGGTCCGCGATTACGGCTGTTCTTATGACCTGAGTACTGACCAGCCCTGTGAGAAGAAGCGTCCCGGTCTTGCTCATCGCAAGCACGTCGCTCAACAAATCTGCGGCTCCCACCTCAACCACTTTGACGGACAAGTCATCGCCATTAAGAACCTCGGCGCTGAGGATTTCGCGCACATTTGCAAGCGTTATTGATTTCGAACTCGCCAGGCTAGTCATTTCTATAGTCCACTTCACTACCGATTGGGACCTTTGTGGAAGCCGTTGCCGCCATTCGAATTTGCAGCAGCGCCTTTTGTGGCGCCGATAACAAGTTTGCCCTTTCGGATTACGCGGCGCCCGGGTATCTTTCTCGCCGGGCACGATTCCCAGCAAAGCCCGCAACCGGAGCACTTGGAGCGATCCACGTATGTTGCTTTGTGCCGGATTTTTACCTGAAAGTTCCCAACGAAGCCTTTGACCTCTTCCACTTCGCTTGAAGGCATCAGCTTGATATTCGGGTGCTTGCCGATCTGAACCATCTTGGGTGTCAGGATGCAGGCTGCGCAGTCCAGAGTCGGGAATGTCTTATCGAAGGTGGCCATGTGGCCGCCAATGGACGGCTCCTTCTCGACCAGGTAAACAGTGCGACCGGAATCTGCGATGTCGAGCGCCGCCTGGATCCCTGCGATTCCCGCGCCAACTATGAGAGTCGTCGGGTTGACCGGGACGGATTTGTGCGGCAAGGAAATCAGGCCTCTTGCTTTGGCAATGGCTCCCGAAACCAGAGCTTTGGCTTTGTCCGTTGCGGCGGTTGGATCCACCGTCACCCACGAGCAGTGCTCCCGGATGTTTGCCATCTGGAACATGTAGCGATTCACGTTGGCTCTTTCGCAAGCGCCGCGGAATGTAGGCTCATGCATCAGCGGGGAACAGGAAGCCACCACTATGCGCTCAAGGCCCAGATTTTTTATGTCGTCCTCGATAAGGATCTGGCCTGGATCGGAACACATAAATTTGTTGTTCCGGGCGATTACCACATCCGGCAGGGTTTTGGCGAACTCCGTCACCTCGTCGACATTCACTTTGCCCGAGATGTTGGTGCCGCAATGACATACATAAACTCCGATCTTGGTGCTCATGCGGTCTCCTTATGCATATTGAGCGATGACATCCTTGGCCGGGACTATGCACTGGTTTAATCCCAAGCCCTTTGAATCCATACCAAACGCAATGCCCATCAATTGAGTGAAGTACACGATTGGCAGGTTAAATTTAGTCCCATAAGTTTTATTGATCGCCGACTGGTATGCGTCCAGGTTAAGCTGACAGAGAGGGCAGGTAACGGCGATGCACTGGGCTTTATACTGCTCTGCACAGAGGAGCAGGTTGCGGCAGAGCCTGAGTGCCACATCCTCCCGCGTTCCCATAAGGGATCCGCCGCAGCACACCGTCTTCATCGGGTAATAGGTCGGAGTGGCGCCGATTAAGGAAAGTAGATTGTCCAGCATCATCGGATTGTCGCTGTCGTCTTCAATGCCGTATGGCCGCGCGATCTGGCAGCCGTAATAAGGCGCAACCCGCAGTCCCGATAACGGTCGCTTTATATGGGCCTTGATTTTGTCTGGCCCGACATCTTCCATAATGGCTTGAAGGAAGTGCTTTGTAACCACGCCCCCGTCATAGCGCAGGTTCGCCTCCGCAAGAGCTTCGTCCACTTTCTTCTTCATTTCAGGAAACTCGACCATATAGGTTTCCGTCTTACGAAGATTGGTATAGCAGGCACTGCACGGGGTTACGAGCGTGTTTCCCGTTTTCTTTGCCTGGCATAAATTGCGGGCGCTCAGGCTGAAGGAAAGAATCTCGTTTACGCTCATGTAAGCCGTAGCACCGCAACAATTCCAATCCTCCAACTCGACCAGTTCCATTCCCAGCGCCCTGGCAACAACGGACACCGATTCTTCGTAAGGCTTACCGGTTGCTTCTAATGAACAGCCCGGGTAATAGGCGTAGCGCATTATTCACCTCCCAATTCTTGGGCTTTTGCCAAAATCTTCCTGAGGCCTTCAACGTCCTTCACCTTTTTCCCGAACAAGGGAAGGCGGCCGTGGCTCCACAGTTTTGCTCCAACCGGCGCGGCGGCGATGGCGCCAAGAGGGTTTGTAGCCAGCATGAATTTCACCATAAGCGAAGTCTCGTGGTTGCGGCCTTTTTTGTTGACGAGTTCTACGAATGTTCTCGACAGCGCCCCAGCTTTTTTGCTCCTTTGCCGGTTGTCTCGAATTGCCATTCTTTTGAGCATATACATAATGTCGGTTATTTTGATTTCCTGCGGGCATCGGTGGGAGCATTGATAACAGGAGGCGCAAGTCCAGATT
>JAHFUH010000586.1 GCA_023265215.1 Acidobacteriota bacterium | reverse complement strand
CCTCTTGATAAATGACTTGCTGCGGTCCTTAGGGTACCAGAATACCACGACATCTCCACGGTGGATGTTTGCGAACCGGTAAATGAAACGGTTCACAAAAATTCTCTCCTGGTCCACAAGCCGCGGCTGCATACTTGTTCCCTCAACCTTGACAGGCTGAATCACAAATATGACGATGAAGATTGCTATTGCAACTGCAAGTAGAATATCCCGAAGCCAGGATCTGACCTCAAAAGCCAACTTGAATTCTGTTTTTTGCTGCTGTGCTTCACTATCGGAAAGGCTCGGATCATTCATCGGCAAAACTGCTTTTCCTTATGTTCGGTCTACGAAGAACCTGAATTTTTAAGCTACCAGACAGGGCCGAAAAACTCAAATGGAATTGCTTGCCCATGCCCGCCGTGGAATTTTGATACGATCGAAATCATTCAATGCAATAACATTCGGAAACACTTCCCGGGCGTCCTTCAGGTGCTGTTCAGGATTCGTATAGCGCTGAGAATAGTGAGTTATGGCCAGTTGATGCACGCCGGCGGATGCAGCAATCATGGCAGCCTCCTGCGCAGTCGAGTGGCGATACTGATCAGCCATCTCCTTGTGTTCTGAAATATATGTTGCTTCCATTACAACAAGATCCGCGTCTTTCGCCAAAATAGCCGCTCCGGGACAGGGACGCGTATCCATTATGAAGGCGAAAACGCTTCCGCGACGGGGGATCGTCACATCTTGCAGCCGGATAAGTCTGTTTTCCACTTCTAAATTTCCCTTTCTCAAAAGTTCGCTGACCATCGGCCCATGCACTCCGGCGAGCTTCAGTTTTTCAGGATCGAATCGAAATCCATCAGGTTCCTGAAGCCTGAAACCTATGGTTGGAACAGTATGATCAAGCGCATGCGCCTTCAGAACATATTCCTCAGTCCGGAGCAGATCCGTCATCCCGCCCTGCTTAATGGGATTTAGAATTAGGTCGATTTTGGGTTGATAAATTGCGGCAGCGCATAGCCGCTCAACGTAAACTTGGCTCTCTTCCGGAAAAAAAATGTGCACAGGGTGATCGCAATTATCCAGTGAAAGCCTTTGCACGATCCCGGCGAGACCCAGGCAATGATCCCCGTGAAAATGCGTAATGCATATGTAGTGAATAGAGCATGCCGCAACTCCGGCAAACGTGAGTTGTCTTTGCGCACCTTCCCCGGGATCGAACAGAAAGCCCCTCCCCTCCCAGCGAAGCAGATATGCATTGTGGCTGCGTTCTTTTGTTGGTACCTGGCTGCTGGTTCCAAGGGCGATTAGTTCACGCGAGCTCATTTCCTTCCTTCCTTTTTAAATTATGGCACTATCAGGGCTTATTTCTCGATTGCTTTCTGCGTTAAGGGCCCGTCAATGAATAAAAGTTCCATTTTGCTGCTGGCCCGATGGCTGAGCGGGCACTTCGTTGCCGCTCCTCGACGATGGCACCGCATCGCCTGCGTCGCGGTGCTTCACATCTGGCTGTCCGGCGCTTGCCCCCAAATGCAACCTTTATTCATTGACGAGCCCTAAGGTGCCGGATTCCTTGCTTTTCAAGATCTTGTTGTTATAATGACGCGTCTTTGGGAATGTGAAGTTGGAGAAGATTGGAATGAACATTGTAGTACTTAGCGCGAGCAGTCATAAGAATTGCACTCTCAAAGATGTAGCCGGAGGATTCGGCACTGTTTTCACTGTCGGCAATTCCCCTTTTGCCCGATTGCTGGAGATAGCCAAAAGAAGAATAGCCGCTATCCCAAATATTACGCTTGCCTATCTGGATTCAATCCTCTCCAAAAATGGAGCGGCGGTACAAATTCTGGATGTGCGCAGCGCGGATCAGCTGGTCCCCGCAGATCTGTATCTCATTTCTTCCTCCATTGTGGACTGCAATTTTGAGCGGGAAATAGGGCTGGAAGCCAAAAAGCGTTTTGGTTCAAAAATCGGCTATTTCGGCACTTTTGCTTCTGCAGTTCCGGATTTCTTCGCCGACTCCGCTGATTTCATAGTCAAAGAAGAAATCGAAAATATAGCGCCGTCCTTAGCGCGCGGTGAAATCCCTGATGGGATCGTATCCGCCAGATTTGTCGAGGACCTTGATGCACTTCCTTACCCTTCATGGGATCAGTTTGACATAAAAAAATTTCGCTACCAGATAGTCACTGGAAAGGGCATCACTTTGCCAATGCTGGGAAGCCGCGGTTGCCCTTATACCTGCAGCTACTGTCCGTATCTGGTAAACTCAAAATACAGAGTGCGCACGCCGGAAAGCATCGTCGATGAAATCAGGTATTTGTCCGACAAATACCATATCCGCGGAATTGCTTTCCGAGACCCGAACCTGACCTTCGATAAAAAAAGAGCTCACCAATTTGCAGAGCTTTTGTTGCGCTACAACCTGGATGTTCGATGGGGAATGGAGGCCCGCACAGATCACCTAGACCCGGAGCTTATTTCATTGCTTTTCCGGGCCGGTTTGCGCAGCATCGAAGTGGGGATCGAATCTTCCAATCACGAAATCCTGAGAGCGAACCAGCGCAAAGCGATTGCTAAAACTCACCAGGAACAAATAATAAATCATTGTCATAAACTTGGAATCCGGATAATTGCAAACTATATACTCGGGCTACCGAACGACACGATTGAGGGAGTCCGCGACACTATCCGTTACGCAAAAACGCTCAATACATTCGCCATTCAATTCACAGTCACGACGCCCTATCCCGGCACGCAGTTTTATTCCTCAGTGAAGCCATATATTTTTGAGAAAGATTGGGAACGCTTCAATGGATGGACGAGCGTATACCGGCATCCTGCAATTGGTCCCGGAGAGCTTCATGCGTTGCGCGAGTTCGCCTATGTCTCGTACCATTTGAGACTTCGCTATATATGGAGATTCCTGCAATCCACGATCCTGCACCCGGTGCTCTTTCCGGATCCACAGCCTCTGGTCCATAACTGATTGCTATTATTTCTCTTTTTTTCGCGTGTTCCGCGTGCAATTTCCTAATTACGGTGGGCTGGAATCGATGCCTATTTGTGTTCGCTGTTGTGTAGGAGAAATCCTGTTTTGTTCAAGATCATGCCCTAGGAGACGGTCGAGTAATAGCCGGGGTTCCTTCTTCATCGGACAATCTCCTAAGCTGAAGCTTGCTTCCATGACACGCAAAGCAGTGATGCCACATTTTTTAACTCGCCTGCTTTTCCGCCACTCCGTTCGCCTCCTCGAACTGAGGCAGTTCGCCCGAGAGAAGCATTAAATCAATATTAAGCAAAATTTTGACTCGATCCTGGGTCTTGCCTATACCGAGGATAAGCTCCGTGTTGAACTCAGAGCCAAACGAGGGAGTGGGTGCGATTTCTTCTTCCGGAATGTCAATAACCTCAGAAACCCGGTCGACTACAACCCCCACATCCAAACCTCGGATCTGAACAACGATGATGCATGTTTCATTTGTCGCTTCGACGGCGGGCATTCCGAATTTCACTCTTGCATCGACAATTGGAATCACCTTCCCCCGCAGGTTTATGACTCCTCTCACATACTCAGGCGTTTTAGGCACCCGCGTAATGGGAAGCAGGCCTATAATTTCGTGGACCTTCAAAATTTCTATCCCATATTCTTCCCCGGCAAGAAAAAATGTCAGGAATTTCCTAGACCGTGTGGGTTCGGAAGCGTTGTTCTGCTTGTTTTTTTGTTTGCCTGCGTCCTGTGAATTCATAGATGCTCCGTGATGGAATCTCTATTTTCGCTTTTCAGGCGGCCGCGCCACCTGGGTA
>JAHFUH010000585.1 GCA_023265215.1 Acidobacteriota bacterium | reverse complement strand
ACCGCATCGCCTGCGTCGCGTCGCCTTGCATTTACCCGCCCGGCGCTCGCGAGAAAATGCCAAGTAATTCTTGCGCATGCCCTTAGGCCGGCAGAGGTCGCATGGGATTAGCAGAATGGTTTAGCGGCTTCTGTTCTAACCTCCAATCCCATCCCATAGGCTTTAGCCATTGCTTGGGAAATAATGACAGCGAAAAGGTGTTACAAGGTGTTCATGCTTTCCCTGAATTTCATTCCAATGTGGGATTTGCTAACAGCGACAAATAGTTGTTTGTCCAGGTTCATCTCATGGAAGGCAGACGGGCAAGCACATCGGTCCGATAGTTGCTGGGGTTTATGCCACGGCACCGACAGCCGACAATGATCGAACAAATAGTGCGTGTCCAGGCTTCTTTGTTAACAAAGGTTCAACCCTGCTTGACACCAATCCATGAAGTGGTGCAGCGGCATTGAGAACGGCGCGTAATCTCTCATTGTTAAAGCTTCACAGAAACTCCTCCGTATGTGCTAAATTCCACCACGTCAATTTGCTATCCAAGGATCAGTCCAAACGAATGGGTTGGTTGAATTCCAGGGAAGATAATTAGCCGCAAAAGACACAAAATCATAAAGGAGATTTCAATGCAGAAATTCCCCAGACGAGTGGTAACCGGTCATGACGAAAACGGAAAGTCAATTGTCATATCCGATGGGCCGCCCCCGCAACACCATGAGATGAAAGGTCCGGCGATCGGCACGGATTTCTTTGAAATGTGGGGCGACTCCAATCCGGTTCCACTGCTCACGTCTGTGCCGGACCGCGAGCCGAACGAGAGAGCATTCACAATCATGCCCGCAACGGGCCATCTTATTCGGATCCTCGACGTTTACCCTCCCAAGGACGGCGGCAAACGTACGGTGATGCATCGTACCAAAACGCTCGATTATGCAGTGGTCATTGAGGGCGAAATCGTCCTCATTCTGGAAGACAGCGAGGTTGTCCTCAAGCAGGGTGACCTGGTAGTTCAGCGCGGAACCAATCATGCCTGGGAGAACAGGTCCGACAATCTTACGCGCATGGCTTTTTTCCACATCGACGCGGACTTCGCCGCTGAACTCCTGGCTGAGCTTCCCAAGCCCCTCGAACTGATGCGCTGACGCTTTTACTTCCCCGATTCCGACTGAACAATGATGGCAGCAGAGTATAATTCCTAGAGCCACAATATCTGTTTCGATATTTATTTGGGCTGTGCTGACTGTGAACTTGCTGAAGGGAGGCTGGGAAATGCAGGCTTTGGATTCGTGGTGGCTACGAACATGGTGTTGGACGCTATCATGGGACGGAGCTCGTAAGCTGGGTTGGAGCCGAAGAGCTGTATGCATCTGGTGCGGCGGCTCTTTGAATGTAGGAGAATGCCCTCAGGATCTCCGTTTCGATTGCAACATCTTACCTGAATATCCCGGATCGCGGGTTATAGCCCTGACCATTTCCGGTTTTTACCCGCCTGGGAATGCGGGAAACAAGCATGCAAGCGTTATGGCGGAGTGGGTCGCGGATAGGATTTGCGAAATCCAGCCAGCAGCGGTGCTCTTCGACCTGACAGGCCTTGACTATGTTTTGGGCGACCCTATGTTGAGGATTGCCGATCCGCTCTACCGCGGTATCTCAGCAGCCTATTTAGCGACAGGCCGGACTGCAGGGGCCTTGGAATCCCTATTCGATGTATTTCGGCCCGATTGGGAGGAAGAGAAACCTCAAATCTTCGAAGATCGGGGTGAGGCGTTGCGGTATCTTGAAGACCAGATGAACCGGATTCATTACGCGGCGAGCAATGGCAACTTGGCTAAAATAAAGATGCTGCTCAAAGATAATCCCGCTCTAGTTGCCAGCAAGGACGCCCGCGGCATGACGTCTTTGCACTGGGCGGCGAAGTATGTCCGAAAGCATGTCATGGAATTGCTGCTGGCCAACAATGCGGATGTCAATACAAAGGACAATAACGGCGAAACGCCTTTGCGCGTGGCTGTGCAGGAGGGTCGCAAGGACGTAATGGAATTACTGCGCCGGCATGGCGGCCACAAATAGGCTTTTTCGCAAAAGGTGGTTTCTCACAACGGGACATAACCGGCCAATCTCTGCCCGTTTTGGTGTGCTGTGTTTCATATAGTATAACCCGAAATAACCGAGGCAATAACATATTTCCTATCTATTTACGCCTTTTACATTTATGCTGACGGAAATATCGACTGAAAGAAAATCACAACCTCAGATGAAGAAAAAGGGAACGGCTTTATTGGCCGGTTATTTTGGACTTTTCGGGAGTTGTCCGGGATTTCATAACTGTGAGTGCTGTATTGCAGCCTATTTTGTGGTTGGCTCATTAAAAATACGAATCGGACGAGCTATCGTCAACTGAGCAGGTGCAGATATCGATCCGAATCCATATCCACACTGCTTCCTATCATCTCCACAAGGTGCGGCGACCAGGTTTTCCCTTGTATCCAGTCTTCCATATGCTGCGGCCCAAGTGCGGCCCCGATCCTTCGGATCGATTTCTTCATCAGGCGGTCGGGTCACGATCGCTAATCTATCGTCATTCGGTAGCATTAATTTTATGGCCTGCTTGGTATCCACCTCGTTCAATGAAACCGCAGCGGGCCAAACAAAGTCGCCGGATTTCAAGGGTTCACTGCAGGATTGTTGCAGCCAGTTCCCCTGTAGCGTTTGCACCAGAGTTCCAATGATTATAACTGGCATATCGTAGCGCCTGGTGGATAAGGCGGGTTGTTCCCTCATGAATTCACAAACAGTCATTACCATAATTGTATTAATGTGACGGATATGATCAAATCTGGCAAAGTCTTTTTCCCACCGCTCCTGTTCGGGCGACCTGCCATTTTTATCCACCGTGAACAATTCTTCCGTTAACGGCCGCGCCCTAAGAATGTGTTTGCCGATGTTGGTTTCCTGGCCACTATTCACAGATATAGCAGCCACATGCTCTTTGAAACCTGTATATTCACTTCTTGCAAAATAGCCTCCCGGTTTGACATTTTCAAATTGAAAGGCTCCGGTTTTATCCGTAAACGTTCTTGCTACAATTTGTTGGTTTGCCGCATCTAATAGTTGAATCTCAATGTGTGGAATTGCAATTGAGCGATTTGAGTTCAAATCCGGATCAATACTCATCATTACAATGCCTGAAATACATCCATGGGCATCGAGCATTGTCAGCAAGGCCATCAATAGAATATTTGCCATTGTGTTATGCAATCCAGCAATAGAGCCCATTATATACATAATTAGATATTATTGTGAGTGAAATATCGGACACTTCTACACTGTTGAGCAATCGCTATCTTACATATTAAGAATCAGTTGCGGATTCTGACGCCACTCTATTGTCCTGAAACGGGCTTCGGGGAAACTGAGTGCATTTGCCGGGCAGCCCAGGATTACTTCCTCGAATCGGACTTCGCGGGATTTGAGAATGACCGGTTATTTACTCTGCGGGGATCTGGGCAACTATATACTGGGCAAACTCTCGAACCTTACTTAGATTATTGGCGGATATCATCCCCACAAAATTGCCTCTTCTGAATTCAATTAGGAATCTTTTGCCATTTCCCCCTAAATTTAAATATGCTTCATCACCGATACTGTAGTGATTATTTTCCCTGCCCTCCGCCACTGATGCGTGAACTTTATTCAGCCACACCGCTGCCTCTGCAGGACTCTCAACCTCGTAAATACATACCAGCACGTAATCAACTCCCACCCTGCGGTTTTCCCAATCCCCAACATGAACTCTCTTCTCACTAGGAA
>JAHFUH010000584.1 GCA_023265215.1 Acidobacteriota bacterium | reverse complement strand
AGAAATGGCGTTCGCTAACATTCACCCGGTCAAAATATCCGCCGTTTTCGTTGCAGAAGATTACCTTTGGAAGCTTTGCGATATCGTCCCATAAGCCAGCCTCGGAGAGCGCTGCCTTGTCTTTTCCAAACCAAGCTTCAAGCCGATCTTTCCGGAGAACCTGCAGGGCTTCGAGGAGTTCGTCTGATATATCCACTCGCCGATGCTTCTTGGTCTTTGTCGGAACAACTTTCCGGTGAACACGGTCATAACTTCGCTCAACACTCAGGAATTTGCCTCTCCAATCGATATCGGCCCACTCAAGGGCGAGTTGTTCGCCGGCCCTCAGTCCGGTATGGACTGCGCACAGGAAGAGCGTATAGCGCTCCAGGGACCAATCGCGTTTTCCTGAAATACTTATAAGTTCAACTTTGCCGTTCCGAGTGGTTTTCACTTTCCTGGTTTCAGAAGGCATTGGCGCCCGAGCCGCCGCGAGAAATAGCGGGATCTCATCAGGCGTCAAAGGCTCTATCTTTTCGTGCCTGGTCGGCGCCTGACTGTACAGATCTCCGAGTCTGGCAGCCGGATTTTCGGTTATGAGCTTGTGCTTCATTGCGTGGGTGAAGACCCGGCTCAGCTCCCGGAGAATGACCGCGATTGTGGCCTTGGCGCGCTTCTTATTAGCAACCAAATCTGCAATGAATTCTTCCATCCTCGCGGGGGTGATTTCATCCAGGCGAAGCTTACCGAGGAAGGGAACTATGTGAACGGAGAAATTGGTTTCATAGGAACTGGCTGTAGATTCGGCAACCGCGGTTTGCAGGTATGTATTTTTGAACCGCTTCCAATATTCTTCAAGGGTCGGCAGGTCGGGTTTGTCCTCGATCGGCTGTCCGAGCTTGATTCTTGCCTGAATATTTTCGGCAACCTTTTTCGCCGCGCTCTTTTCCCCTACTTTTTTGGCGACCCGGCGGCGCTTATGATTGATGAATACCCACCAAACGCCAGAGCCTTTGAATTTTTCTTTGATTTTGACTCCCATGGTTTAACCTCCAGGGGGCGCCGAAAGCGCCCCGGTTGAATTCAATTCATGCCCTTGGTTTGTTTTTCGCACTTCGGCTATCCGGCTTCTTCGGCATGATTGCCGCCGTGCAAGCCTGCCCATGAGAATCGATTCGCATCGTGCCCAAAAACGTTCTGATATTGTGAATCTCGCTGGCCAGATTCGTTGCTGTAAGCTCAAGCCCCTCAAGATTCTTTGTTATCTGTGAAAGCGTGACTGCGGCCGGGACTTCGCCTATCTGATAGTTCCGTGAAAGCCACGCAGGGGGCAGGCCGTGCCTATAATGGGCGCTCTTTAGCTCAGCCTCTAATGTTTTTCGCCCGGCGCGACAACCGGGCTCGCCCGCTCTAAAGGTAAGGATTCGCTGAGCTTGTTCTTGTGTAATCTTACCCTCTTTCAATAGTCTCGCCAGAGAAGCTTCAGTTGGGGCGGTATGAATATTCTTTTGTCCGGACATGTCCTTAAGATGATCGGCGAGAAAAGAATCGTTGGGATTTCTTTTCGGTGTTTCTTTGCCTGCGGGTTTTGATGTAGATTTCTTTACAGCCATGCTTTCCTCCAGTAAGGAATGCAGGTCAGGGTCCGTCCGGTGCTTCCAACACCTGGCGGGCCTGCCATGCGGATTATTTTTTCAACTTTAGCCGCTTCTCGGCTTTTTCGGAATATTCTTGGATGAACTCGCGAATGACCTGTGTCATTTCCTTGCCCTCCAGAGCACATAAGCCTTTGAATCGGGCATGTAGTTCGTCGGCAAGAATAATTGTGAATCGCTTCATAGTATGAATATACATCAATTCGTATAAGCATTTCAAGTAAGAACGGAGATTTTACATGCTCACCGAAAGAGAATTAGCGCTCATCATGACGGTACTTAAGCTTATGGGAAAGCCTGCAACTCCTCATCTGATTCAATCGACATTCAAAGCAATGCTGGATCAAATTGAATCTCCGCCAGCTGATAGTCCAGGGGAATTTATTCCTGGACCAAGTGATATTGGCAAGCTATGAACTAACTTCTTCGGCCGTATTGGGGAATGAATCCTTTTCGAGCTGTTCATCCAGAACGATCATCAGTCGACCGTCCTCCGTCCTGCTGAGTTTAAAGGGCTTTTCAATCTCGATTCTAGGATGCGCCAGATCCCAATGCTGCGACCGACAGCCGGCAGAACAGAAGCGCTGCTTCATTCGTTTGAGTTCGAGTTCTGTCCCACAGTGCTCACATCTGATTTTCTGTCCGAGCATCATAATTAAAACCTCAATTAGAAGCGTCGCGATGCGTGTTTAAGGCGTAATCGTTCTGTGTGCGAGTAAATCATCGTCTTAGACCTTGGGATAATTGTGGGCGTTTATAGAAGGCTTGGTGGTTTCCGGCTTCATGCCAGCCCATTCGCATATTTATACGCGTCGACAAAGCATTCGATCTGTTTCAGCAGGATATCCAGGATTGCTCCGTTCACAGTGTCTCTTTTTATCACTTCGATCGTCACAGGCGAGAGCCAGGTTATAGCTGCAGCCTTTATCTCAGGGGAACGAATGAGACTGACTCCCTGCCAGAGTTCAAGACCTGCGCTGACAGCGGCGAATCCTTCCGGCTCATGCAACAGATTTACGCGTATCGCCAGGATCGGCAATGCTCTCTTGCAAAGCTCTTCTTCGTTTTTTATGACCTTGATTCCTGCTTTCTCAAGCTCGTTTGCAGCAATGTAGAATATTGCTGCTCCTTCATCCCCCTGTCCGATCAGTCCTTGTGTTGCGAGATAGACGGAATCCAATCCGGAAAGCGTTTGGCGCATGCGCGCGCTCGCCTCGTATGCGCCAGCGGCTTTTCTGAGCTTCACATCCAGAGAAATATAGGCGGCAAGGTAGTCATTCCCGACCGCGACAACTGGGCCTTGGCCCGAATGTCCTCCTGCAATCCCGGCTATCTTTGAATTCCCATCGCCAAGCACCGGGACCAGGAAAGAACAGCGCTGGACGCATTCCTGGATTTCATTTCGAACCCGGGCGAGTGAATAGGTAGAGGTGACAATATTATCAACAGCCTTCAGGATGTTGTCGCGTTCGGCTTGTGTGCTTATTTCAATATCCGGAAGAGGTCCGTAGAAATCGGACAGCCGGAGTTTAAACCCCTCTCCTTGGGCAAGCGGCTCAATGGATTCAATTGTCACAGTCGGAGGCTTCCGGATTAAGCGAGCGGAATCTTCGAAGGCTTTTCCGATTTCTTCGGCGGTCAACGACTCGCTCATTTCCTGCCTCCCTGAGATTTCCTCACGTCCTCAACCAATCCTGTTTTTCTGGCCACTTGTTTACCAATATTCGCAGCCGGTCCGATTGCGTCATAAAGGCCGGTAAGAATGTCCAGGGGAATGCGCTCTGCCGGGACTTTGCCCTCTTTGACTTGATATAGCCAGCTCATCATTCTCCGCTGAAGCTCAACAGTTCGGAATGGCTTCGGAATCATGTCGAAGATATCAACAAACATCCTGCCAACAGGAACACCGGCTGCTGTCAGCGCTGCAGGGAGAAGGGCATTGACGGCAAGAAACCGCGTCAGCTTGATTCTCTCTTCCTTGCCTCCCTTATAGGCGTCGGTGACAAGGTTTCGGACAAACTCAGCTTCCTTGAGCGGGAATGTCTGGAAGACGCGCAAATCAGGCGGCAGATTTTCCAAATAGCGAATTGAAGACTCTTTCCCATAGGCGAATTGAGTTTTGTCGACGACATCCATTGCATGCATGTCCGCAGCTCGCCCAACAAGCCCCATG
>JAHFUH010000116.1 GCA_023265215.1 Acidobacteriota bacterium | reverse complement strand
CTACGCGCACATATGAGACACCGGATTGCTCCAGTCGCTATAACCGGTGGATCCGCCCACAGCACGCACCTGTAAGACATAGGTCGTTCCAGGGACGAGACCTGAGACCTTCATCGACCGGGCGGCGGTAAACAAGCCGCCGGCCTGCCATGAGCCCGGCACGTTGCCGGGGCCCATGGCCGCCGTCCGCACTTCGTAGCACTTCGCGCGTGCGATGGGGCTGACTTTGACCGCCAGTTCGGCACTGTTCCCGAAATCGATGGCGAGGATGGAAGGGTTCGCAAGCGGCGAACGGTTGCGAGTAGTCGCCGCGGATTGAAAACCGCTAGAGAGCAGGACAGCGGGGTCATTCCCGCAATTGTCCTCAACATAGTGCTTCAGCTTGCGCAAGAGAACAATCAGCGCTTCGTGCTTGTTGTTCTTCTCAGCTGTTGCTGCCGCTCCACCATGGGCCTGCGCGGCCAAAGCCGCATTCAGGTCGTCCGTGGCAGACTGCACGGCCTTGAGGTCGACCGTCGGAGCTGGAAAAGCGGGGTTGTTGGTGAGGCCGGCGATAACAGCACCGGCCATGATAACGAGCTGTTCAGCGGACTGGCTCTTGAGCCTGTCCGCAATTCGGAAACGTTGAGACATGGTAATATCTCCTTTAGATGATTGGTTGGTGGTTACACGAAGACCGCCGGTGCTCGCCGGCGGTTTTCTCCGTAATGGAGAAACTGGTTTCAGATCTGCGCGGAATAGGTTCCGCTTCTGAGAAAGCAAAGTCGAAAAGACAACAACCATGGTCGGAACGACGAAGACCGTGGTCGATGTGACAAATACCGTGGTCGAAATGATAAAGACCATGGTCAATGCGACAAATACCGTGGTTGAGGTGACAAATACCGTGGTCAAAACAATAAAGACCATGGTCGAAACGACGGATACCATGGTCAAAATGGCGAAGACCCTGGTAACAACGGCAAACACCATGGTCGAAGCGGCAAATACCATGGTAAAAATCGACCGTTGCTGGAAGCTTAATTCTTTCAATAACTTGATCAGCGTCTCCGACCATGGTATTTGAGGCATTTACCATGGTATTTGCGACGGGGACCTTGGGATGTGAAACGAATACCATGGTAACAAAGCCTGAGACCATTCTGTTGACGACCGGGAAAATGGTCTCCCTGATCAAGAAGATATTGTGCGTCGCATATACCATGGTCTTCCTGGGCGGTACCATGGTATGGGTGAATAACACCATCTTCCCGGCGTCGGAGACCATGATCCCGGCAGCAAAGAAAACGGTGTCGGCCGCGCCGACCAGGGTTTGCAAGGTTTTAACCATAGGATTTGTGGCCTTCGAGCAAAGCTTCGCCAGTCCCAGCTGGTTGTTTTTGGAGCTCCAGCCCGCTCGCATCATTATTAATTCAGGAAATTCACATCCAACTGACCGTTACAAATAAACGGTATTTGTGCTTTACAAAATTTGTCAAGCATTATTTTATAATTTATAGGAAATATTATTTTCTATGAAAGTTCCTATGCCAGAATCCGGCTTTCGGAATGAGCTTTTGCGGGAAAACGTTCGTATATATGGGGACGGACCACGATAATTGTTACGGACGTGTGAGATAAGCTTTGCAGAGGCCAGAAAATATGGGCTTGGGCGCATCTTTAGCCCCGATTATTTCATTCTAACCAGAAGGGAGAAAGATCTGGACAGCCAATGGATAAGAACTCAGAGAGAACAATGGCTGTCCAGGATTTCCAGGATTTCCCAATCGAGCCTGCATTTCAACAGGAATTTGCGGTTTTGGCATCGGTGAGTCCGATGATAAATAAAGCCGGGCAGAATATATCGGTTAGATCATGGCATACGGGAGTCGCATCGATATGAAATGTCTTTGTCTTAGAAGCAGAAAAAGATCGCTAAATATTCATGCAAGGCCTTTTTCACACCCTTCTAGCGAGGCTACCCTCAATTTGAGCAACACTTTTTTATGGTCCGACCCCCAATGAAACAAATTAGAACAAATTTACCGTGGGTTTCATTCTTCCTTTAGGGATTTGCTACCGATAAAAATTCGGCAACTGAATTGCCGACAGTTTCTCCAAACGCTGTTTCCAATCACGCGATATCATCAGTTCGTTCGCCAAAGCTTTGAGTTGAAAGCCTGGATCATTTTCAGGTATCTGCGGTAAAGGACTAAATCGGAGCGGGTCATTGGCCATTTGCTTGAGTATTTCGACGCCGTCCAGGCCTCTTTGTTCCCCAATCTTCATGCCGTTTAGCAATACATCAATTGTGGTTTTGCGCTCCCGCAAGGAATCCACCATGCATGATGCATCCGAGCCCAATACCTCGCCGTCCTGAAGCACCACCGTATCCAATATGGCCCAGACCGTCTCTGCCCTAATCAGTTCCTTTGGTATGCTGGACCCCCCGGGCTTGTCACTAGATTCTCTAATGAACAATCCGGGTGCCACCATCATGCGTTCACCATTGAACAGCACTTCAGGCTCCCCGGCTGATACGTGGCTTTGCCCAAACCGTACCTGGGTTTGAGCTGGTAGGGATTGACCAGGCCGGGGCAATCCCATTAGATGTCCTGAGCTGCTTCCCGGATTACTCAGGTGCAGGCTGTCAATAGATGAGTCATAGTAACCGGTCTCATCTGTCGATATCGCCATCCAGCGAATGCTTAGCGCGACGATTGACTTACCGGAAGCGTTCGTCAGAAGCAGCGCGAACGGCTTGTAATACTGATTTATTGGGATATTGGGATCGAATCTCCTGGCGATGATTTTTTGCGTCGTCGCGTCCAATAAAGAAAGGTGTACTCGGGAATGCTCGCCTGCCGGATCGATCTTGACAACAGGGGGGCTTTGCGCCCAAGCCCTCGGCGGGAGCACCAGGAACACCAGGAATGCAGCGGATCGCATGCAGGAGTATTTCATAGGTCCTCCTTTGAGGATTGTCCGAAGAATTTTCCCACAGTACAGCACGGGATTGGCGGCATAGGATTTATCTTTAAATTAAATAGGTGCTCATCTTTCGCAAAAATCCAGATGGACTCGAAGTTTGAAGATCATGGCAACGGCGATAAATTTCATGCTCCCTCCAGGGAGCTGTTACCGATGAAAATTGGGCAGCTGAATTGCCGACCATTCCTCCAAACGGTGTTTCCAATCGCTCGAAAGCATCAGCAAGTTCGCCAAATTGTGGAGTTGATGGAAGCCTGGATCATTATCAGGTCCCGGCACACGTTCATTCGCCATGTACTTGAGTATCTCGACAGAGTCCATGCCGTTTTGTTCCCCGGTCTTTATGGCGTTTAGCAATGCATCAATTATGGCCTTGCGTTCCCGCAAGGAATTCAGTGTGCATGATGCATCCGGGCCCAATACTTCGCCATCCTGAAGAACCACCGTATCCAATATAGCTGAAACCGTCTCTGCCTTTTGCAGTAGGGTTGACATAGTGGACAGCCCCCACGTCCCATTCGATTCTCTAATGAACAATCCGGGCGCCACAATCATGCGTTCACCATTGTTCGCCACTTCCGTCTTCCCGGCTCTTGCCCAGCCTTGCCCGATCGGTAGCGGGGGGGGCACTGGCAGGGATTGACCGGGCAGGCGCCTTGGAATTGGGCATCCAGAACTCATTCCCGGAACCATCGGCAGAAGGCATTCAAACAATGAATCATAGTAAACGGTCCTATCTGCCGATACCGCCATCCAGCGAATGGTTAACTGAACGATTGCTTTTCCGGAAGCATTCGTCAGAAGCAGCGCGAACGGCTTGTAATCCTGATGCCTCGGGGCTTCGAAATCAAATTTCCCGGCGACTTTATTTTGCGTCGTCGCATCTAAAAAAGAAAGGTATACCCGAGAATGCTCGCTTGCCGGATCTATCTTGACTACAGGAGGGCTTTGCGCCCAAGCCCTCGGCCCAAGCATCAGAAGCGCCAGGAATGCTGCGGATCGCATGTAGCATTTCATAGGTCCTCCTTTGAGGATTGTCCGAAGAATTGTTCAACAGTATAACACTGAATTGGCGACATAGGATTTATCTTTAAATTGACGGGCTGCTGGCATTGTTTCAGGCAAAGGTCGACGAAGCGGAAAAATATTTGCTCCTCTCTGCGACCGAACCCAAGCCTTGCGCCCACACGACGACCCAGGGCATGCCGTTTGAACTTGCCGAGGCTCTCATCGACAAAGGGCGCACCGAAGCTCCTCAAGAGTACCTGAGGATCGTATTGAAGAAGTTCACCCCGGACAACCAGTACGTCAAGGACCTCCTTGACCGCATCAACAAGCAGAAGGCAAGCCTGAAGAAGTAGAAAAAATCGGGCGATACCTTCCGACACCGGGGCTTCGTGGGATTTTGGTCAGATAGACGCTCATGGAGCTACACGAATTCGGCTCCAAATCATCTTAGTATTCGGGCGGAAGAGCTTTCAATTGCGCGGAGGTAAAGACGGGACCGTCTTTGCACACATAATAGGGTCCGACGTTGCAGCGGCCGCATTTGCCCAGCCCACACTTCATTCGGTTTTCCAGTGTGGTGTAGATCCGTTCCGGAGCAAATCCCATTTTCTCCAGCAGAGGCAATGTAAGTCTTATCACTATGGGTGGGCCGCACACAACGGCATAGGAATCTTTTGCTGAAGGAGCTGCTTTCTCGACCAGGGACGGAACGAAACAGACTTCGCCTTTCCAGTCCGGCGTTTCGCCGCCGGGATCCACGCATTGATAGAGTTTCACGTCGGAGCGTCCAGCCCATCCCTGAAGCTCGCGTTTGTACACAAGATCCGCCACGCTGCGGGCACCATAAATGATAGTTACATCTTTAAACTGATCTCTTAAATCCAGCGTGTTCCATATGACGCATCGCACCGGCGCAAGTCCTATGCCGCCCGATATGAAAACAATATTGTTCCCTTTCATTTCATCCAAAGGGAAATGATTACCATAGGGGCCGCGGAATCCCATTGTGTCGCCCACATTCAAACGTCGCATGGCGCGCGTGACTTTGCCCACTTCTTTAAAGCTGGCTTCTATGTACCCCTTCCGGGTTGGAGACGAAGCGATGCAGAACGTGCACTCGCCCGCACCAAAAACCGAGTACTCGCCGAACTGCCCGGCCTTGAAGTCAAACTGCTCGGCAACTGAAGGATTTTCGAATTGCAGCTTGAGGGTGCGAGTGTCGCCTGTCTCTTCGATGATCTCCTCAATGCGCATCAACTGTGGTTGGTAGAGGTTCATTAGGCGCCCTCCTCTGCGCTTTTCCGATCTATCTCGGAAAGGATGGAAATCAAATCCATGCCTGCTGCGCAGGCTCTTATGCAGCGGCCGCAACCGGTGCATAAGACTTCTCCAAATCGCGCCGGATAAATATTGAATTTATGCATTATGCGCTGGCGGAACCGCGCCGTCTGATCTTTGCGCGGATTGTGACCCGAGCCATGGAGCGTGAACAGAGCGGGCTGGCACGCGTCCCAATTGCGCCGGCGCTGGCCTCGACCGATTCCATCGAGTTCATCGACGATGTCGAAGCAATGGCATGTGGGACAAACAAATGCGCACGCGCCGCATCCGTGGCATCGCAGAGCCACATCGCTCCATAGAGGATCGTCAAAGTGCTTTTCAAGCCACTCCCGGACTTTGCCGGGGTCTATGTTCAGGTTCGCTCGCACCTTGGCATCCAGGCTGGGCATTGCATTTGTGCGTCCCTTTGTCTCGCGGCACCGATCCTTGCAACGCTCCAGCAGTTTTTCGCCTTTCGGGGTCAAAATCTCAATTTCGAATCCGCCGTCTACAGAACTCATAAACCAGTCTGCCCCGCGGGTGCTTTCGGGAGAGAGCCCCACTGCAGTACAGAAACAGGAATCATCCGATTGAGGGCAAGCCAGCGAAAGAACCGTCACAGCCTGCCTGCGGCCGAACCACAACTCATCTCGATAATCCCATCCCATCACTTTGTCGACTATTTCGAGCGCAGCCGCGTCACAGGGACGCGCTCCAACGACAACCGTCTCTTTGAACTCGGTCGGAACTTCTTCAATCTGGACGGAAGCCTTCGTCTGCTTCCAGTTAAACAACGGCTCCGTGGGAGGAAAGACAACTTCCTTCAAGGGGCGGACAGGAGGCTGCCCTGAAAGAACAATCTCGGCGGGACTGTGAATAGGCCGGTATTCAACTTTCTCGCCACCCTGCTCCCGGCGGACGGGTGCAATCACCGTTATGCCGGCGCGAAGCAAGCTGTCTACAAAATCCTCAAAATCCGTTTTGTTGAGCATCCTTCTGTTATTCACGCAATGAACTCCTGCTCATCATCCAACCGGTACGATCCGATCGGCGTTTCCCTGGATGGATCGTCACTCACAGCATAGCCATACCGGCTCGCGACAATGCGGGCGACCTTGTGATTTAAAAGCCCGAGGGGAATTCCTGCCGGGCACGCCCGCTCGCACTCACCGCAATCGACGCATCGGCCGGCTAAATGCAGGGCACGCGTCAGATGCCACGAAAAATTGCCTCGGGAATGCGGCGACGATTCGATCCAGGCCGGCTGTGTTTTATCGGCAATGCAGCGCTCACAAAAACACATGGGGCAGACCTGCCGGCAAGCATAACAGCGCGTACATTGCGAAAGCAGGCTTGTCCACAGGGACAGCCTCTCTTCAGGATTCAGTTTTTCTATTTCGGACAGGCGCAAATCTCGGTTCGCCTTTCCCACGGGAGCGGATTGTGTTTCGCCGACCAGATGATCGGCCAGTGTCGGTTCACGCTGCTCACATCCTACACAGCGCGGCGCAATATTCTCCGCATTCAGTTGCTCCGAATCGGAAGGATTGACGACAACTCCGCCACAGCGAACTCCAATGAGAACCAGGTCTTCGCGCTTAAGCTGGTTTTCCCGGATGAGCCCGGCAACCGCACGCGCATCACAAGCCTTAATCACTACAGCCAGGCGTCCCAACTGAGCTATATTCGCGCGCCGTGGCGAAAGGTAAGCCGCCAGATTCTGAACACACCGATGATCAAAAACCAGCCGATCGCAATCTCCGGCTTCAGTGATGAATGCCGGCCGGGCCCCCCGACGATCCCATTCATACCCCAGGATTGCATTTACCTGCTTATCGAGGAGAAGCTTTTTTGCCAAATCTCTCAGCTCTTGCATGCAATTTCACCTGCATGAGCAGCCGGGCTCGGGTACTTTTGAAAAGGCCCAAGGCGCCTCACCTGCTCTGTAGCATTGTTGACCACTTCCGCCCATTTGCCGCCTTCCGAAGCAGAAACCCACGAGAAAGTCACGCGCTGTGGATCAATTCCCGCGAATTCCATGAGTTCCCGGAAAACGGCGAATCGTCTTCTCGCGTGATAATTGCCGGCGGTGTAATGGCAATCAGCCGGATGGCAGCCGCTCACAATAACTCCGTCAGCCCCTCGTTCAAATGCTTTGAGGATGAAAAGCGTGTCTATGCGTCCCGTGCAGGGCAGCCGGATTATGCGCACATTCGGCGCCATCGTGAGCCGGCTGGTTCCGGCTAGATCTGCGCCCGTATAGGTACACCAGTTGCACACAAACGCGACGATGTTGGGTTCAAACAAATCCGACATAATCAGCTATTCCTATGTAAAGGTAGACGCGGCGTCTCGCCGCGTGCCTTATCTCTCGCAAGTCGAACGCGGCGAGACGCCGCGTCTACCTTGGCCAATGGCTAAATCGCATTCACCGCCGCATAGATCTGCTCATCCGTAAAGCCATCAAGCTCCACAGATTTGGAGGGGCAGGTCGCCTGGCACGTGCCGCACCCCTGGCACACTCCCTGGTTCACTTCCGCTATAACCTTGATGATCCTGCCTTTCGAATCCGTAAGCGTTTTCCGCTCCACCGCTCCATAAGGACAAACGCGTTCGCAATGGAAGCATCCGGTGCATGTCATCCTGTCCACGCGCGCTATTAGCGGCTCTCGTTCCAAAAGCTCCTTGCTGAACAATCCCAGCACTTTCGAAGCTGTGGCGCTCGCCATGGCTACAGAATCGGGTATGTCGCGAGGTGACTGGCAGGCGCCGGCAAGAAAGACGCCGGCGGTATTTGTTTCAACCGGGCGCAGTTTGGGATGCGCCTCATTTAGAAATCCGTGCTGGTCATAGGAAACGGAAAGCTTTTGCGCAAGCGCAGCAATTCCCGGTTGCGGCCGCATTGCCGTTGCCAGCACGACCATATCCGCATTGATGACGACCGGTTCTCCCGAAAGCGTGTCGAATCCCTGAACCCGGATCACATCGCCATCCCGGCTGAGGCGAGACACACGGCCTCGCAAATAGAGAGCGTGGCTTTCTTCGATGGCGCGCCGCACAAATTCGTCGTAGCCTTTTCCGCCGGCGCGAATATCCATATAAAAAACCACTGCTTTGCCGTCATGCACTTTGTGGTGATAAAGCATCGTGTGCTTGGCAACGTACATGCAGCAGATCTTGGAGCAATACTCAATTCCTTTGGCCGGGTCCCGGGAACCGATGCATTGCAGGAAAACAATCTTTTTGGGTTCCTTGCCATCCGAGGGACGGAGAATTTTCCCGCCCGTCGGTCCGGACGCTGATGCAAGGCGCTCGAACTGCAGCCCGTCGATGACGTCGGGGATCGTGCCGTAGCCATATTCGCCATAGCCGCGGAGTATATCCAATTCCTGGCTTTTCCCGATTGAGTACAACTGATAGCCGGTTGCTACAACAATTGCTCCGACTTTTTCGGTGACAAACGAGTCCTGCTGATCAAAATCGACGGCATTGCGCCCGCATACTTCAGCGCATTTTCCGCAGACCACTTTTTTGACACCCTTCGCCCGTCCCCGGAACAACGCACAACTGGCCCGGTCTATAACGGGAATATTGGGGACGGCTTGAGGGAACGGCACATAAATGGCGGTTCGCGTTCCAAGACCCTGGTCAAACTCGCTGGGTATTTTTTTGTTGGGGCAGTTCTTCTGACATTCACCGCAACCGTTGCATTTGGTTTCGTCAACGCTGCGGGCCTTTCTCCGGATTTTGACCTGGAAGTTGCCTATATAGCCGTCTACCGATTCAACCTCGCTGTAGGCAAGCAGTTTTATGCGCGGGTGCTGCGCGACCTCAACCATCCGGGGAGTCAGGATGCACTGGGAGCAATCGAGCGTGGGAAATGTCTCGGAAAGCTGACTCATGTGGCCGCCGATCGAGGACTCCTTCTCGACCAGGATCACATCCCGGCCGCCGTCCGCAATATCCAGCGCCGCCTGAATTCCAGCGATTCCTCCGCCAATGACAAGCGCCCGCCGTTCAACCGGAATATAAATGGTGGAAAGCGGCCGATTGTATTTTATCTTCTCGACGATGAAGCGGCCGAGAGCAATGGCTTTTTCGGTCGCCAACTCCCGATCCTCGTGTATCCACGAGCAGTGCTCACGCAGGTTCGCCATTTCGCACAGGAAAGGATTCAGCCCTGCGGACGCAGCAGCTTTTCTGAAGGTTTTTTCGTGCATGTGCGGCGAACACGCACCAACGACGATTCCATCAAGATTCTTCTCCTGGATCGCCTGCTTAATAAGCACCTGGCCGGGATCGGAACACATATATTTATAGTCGACCGAATGGACGACGCCGGGCAAATCTCCCAGGCTCTGCGCCACGCGGGCGCAATCCACCGTTCGACCTATGTTTTCACCGCAATGACAGATGAATACACCAATACGGGACATCAGGCATGCTCCCTGTCTTCTGCTTGAAGCTTCACAGCATTGATAAAATTCAGAACCGGTTGCGGACTCACAAAGTGCCGCGAGAGGCCGAGCCGGGCAGGATCCAGTCCAAGCCCCAAACCCACCAGCTGGCTCAAGAACAGAATAGGCATCGGTTCCGGGGCATTATCTCGCATGTTAATGGCGCCCTGCCGGAAGTCGAGATTTGAATGACACATGGGACAAGCGACAACGATCGCCTGAGCGCCGGCCTTCCTGGCCGACTGTAGAATCGAGCGGCTGAGCCGGACTACAGAAGCTGTACGCGACAGCGAGAAGCCGCCACCGCAGCATTCCAGTGCCATATCCCATTGAACCGGCGTGGCGCCCGCAGCCTTCACAATGTTTTCCAGGGAGCTGGGCGATTCCGGGTCGTCGAATTGGCAGATCTCGGGAGGCCGGACCAGAAGGCATCCGTAATAACAGGCCACTTTGAGATTTCTAAGCGGTCTCTTGCATTTATCCCGAATCTCCCCCGTCATCTCGCTCAACAGCTGGGCGATGCTCAATACCTGCACGGAATTCTCGAAAGACTGACCAAGAATTGCCTGAATTCGTCCCGCAATTTCTTTGTCTTTCGCAATCGCTTGCCGGGCGGATGCAAGCCTGTTGTAACAAGCAGCGCAAGGCGCCAGTACCCTGCCGAGGTTCTGCTTTTCGGCCAGCATGAGTGTACGCGCAGGGAGAGCCACGCTCAACATGTGATTGGTCGAATGTGCCGAAGTCGCTCCGCAGCAGGCCCAGTCCTTTATCTCATCGAGCTTGATATCCAGAGCCGCTGCAATGGCAGTCAAACTCTCCGCATACTCGCGCGCTGTCGCGTGGAGCGAACATCCCGGGAAATAACCAATGTTCATTTTGATTTCTCCGTTGCGCATTGCTCGAAAATCCGCCGAAGAGCTTTGATTCCTTCGATTTTTTTCGGCGTAAAGGTGAGCTTTCCCCGGCTCAGCATTGAAGGCACCGATTCAACATCGGCGAAAAGAGGGCCACCGCGCAACTTATAGGAGGCCACGAGGCCAAACTCGAAAACGCGGCCGTGCATCCGAATCTGGTCAAGAAAAGCGGAATGGAAAGCGGAAATACGTTTTGGAACCCGGCCGGGAACTTTCTTCAGAGCGGCTTCGCGCAAAGCGTCAATTACAGCGGCAGGATCAAACTGGTTGGGGCAACGGGTTGTGCAGGTTTCGCAGGTCAAACACATCCAGATAGCTTCGGAAGCGAGCAAGCGTTCGTCGAGATCCAGCTGCAGCAACCGGATGATTTGGTGCGTTTTCAAATCCATCTCGTTTGCCATGGGGCAGCCGGCGGAGCATTTTCCGCACTGATAACAGCAGGCCGGATCGAGCCCGGTGGCATTTTGAATCTGAGAGGAGAGGGATTGCTGCGGGCGGGCGCTAGTATGCTCCTTGGGCGAGGTTATCGACGAATGCTCTGCGCTCATTATCATTCCTTTTTGTCAAGGCGCCGGTTCAACCTTCCAGCGGATATGGGCAATACGGAACAGACCGGCGACCCTGCAAAGCGCTCTGGCATGTGCGTCTATACAACGCCCTCCGGACACTTGCATCCTGCTCCGGTATTCACAGCCGGAAAATATATTCTCTAACATTAGACCTATTACTATCAAGTATGTTCTTCATAAAATAATTTAATAGTACAAAATCGGTCCAATTGGGCATTGCGTTTGGAATTCTAATACAGAAGTCCCCGGCCTGCAAAAAAATCGGCTTGGGCCTTTTTTCTCTGTTAGTTAAGCTATTATTGCAAAATGCACCCATGGCAGTGAAAGGAATGAGAGAAGCATGGCTGAGATCAGCGATCGAACAAAGCGTTTTAC